>DASQEG010000200.1:0-4347 GCA_035633775.1 Bryobacteraceae bacterium | reverse complement strand
CTGCCATCCGTTGTCGCGCAACAGCAGCATAACTTCCTTGAGTGGCGTGTCACCCTGACCGAAAGGAACATTCTCGCCCTGATTCCGACGGCGATCCTTAGCATGCAGCGTCAGGATGCGGCTATGGTTCTGACGCAAGTAGTTGACGGGCTCGAAGCCGGCTGCAACGTAGTGTCCAAGGTCGAGATTCACACGAATCCGCTCGTTTCCTGCCATGGCTCTGGCGAACGACTCGGGCGTTGCGAACTCGTTCGGGTCGTTAACGTTGGAGTGGTTGTGCATGGCCACGGTCACGCCCCCTTCCCAGGCCAGCCTGTTCAAGCGGGAAGCCTGATCGACGGTTGATGAGGACGTCATGTAGCGGGTCCCGAGCTCGCGAGCCATGGCCATGCAGGCGAGGATTTCGCGATCGCCGAGCTGGCGGCGCATGTTGTAGCTCAGGGCGTAGACCCGGATCCCCGCCTGGTTGAACTTGCGCCTGACATCCCGGGCGAGCTGGAGCGCCTCCGGCGAAGTGCGCCATCGTGTCAGTTCGGCGGCGGAAGTGCCCTTGGGCGGCTCCAGGTGACCCGACCACAACTCTGCGTAGCTAAGCCCTATGTCAGCTGTTGCCTTGATTGCCTCGTCAATGGAGCGGTCGCGAAAGCTGTACGTTTGCACCCCGAGTCTCACCCCTCGGACGCGGGAATCAGGTCGGGCCAGCAGCAGCGCGGGTGCAGCAGCGGAGGCCAGCAGGGATCGACGTGAGACCATTCGGCCTCATGGTACCAGCGCGATTGGGTGGTCGCAAAAGTAAGGCGGTCGGGACGCAGGTAATCAGAATTTACTGGAGATTTCAGGTTCACAGGACCTCGGTGCGGAGGAGGAGATCCGCACCGAGTTTATCGATCATGGAAGGGCTGGTACGGCGTTCAGCCGCAGAACTAACTGACCTTCTTCTTCGGTGCGCCGGCCGGGGCAGGTGCCCCATTCCCGATTCGATCGAGTTCGGAGAACAGGACCCGGCGCTCCTCGTCCATCGCGAGGTTCGCCATGCAGACGGTGGCCGAATCGTGCAGACCGATCATGTAATCTGCCTTTGGCTTCTTGCCGACCTTGCAGTCGTTGAAGAAGTGCTCAAGCGAAGTGGTAACCGGGTTCTTCGCTTCCTGCGGCACCATAATGTTCTTCGAGTAGAGCCAGCGGCGTGCGAACTTCAGTTCTTTTTCAACGAAGCTCTCGCTACCCGTCATCTCGTCGCCCGAGAGCAGCACCGGAAGGGCGCGGCTGCCGGATGCGAGCGAGAAGCTTGCGCCAGCCTGGAATTTCTCGTTCTTGCCGCCTGTTGAGACCTTCGGCGGATTAGGCTCCTTGTACCAGATCGCCATAGGCGGGTTGGGGTCCATCTTGCCATCGCCGATAGTGATGTGCACGGTGCCCTGAGTGCCCGAGATCATCTCACCCTGCTCCGCGCGCGCTCCGCCGAACAGCGGCAGGTGGGACGTGGTGCTGGATCCGCTCCACATCATCCGCTTGCCCTTTGGGTACTTGATAATCAGCTGAATGTTGTCATAAATGTCGCGGCCGTCGTGCATGGTATCGAGACCGCCAAGTCCCATCACCATCTCCGGCGTGCTGTCGAACATCCAGTCCGCCACATCGAAGTGGTGCGAGGCCAGCTCGGCAGCGATTCCGCCCGAGGTCTTGCGGAAGAGGCGCCAGTTGCCGGGCTTCATGGTCCAGCCGGGATTCCGGTGCCACTGAGCGTACATGAACTTCACATCGCCCAGGACGCCCTTGTCAATCATCTGCCGGACCATCTGGTAGTATTCCGAGTACCGCCGCTGCAGACCAACCTGGAGGACCTGCTTCGGGAACTGGCCCGGGTACATCTTCTTGACTTTCTGTATCTCTTCCGGAGTGAATACCAGGCTCTTCTCGCAGAAGACATGCTTGCCCGCCTTAAGCGAGTCTTCCAGCATCGGGTAGTGCAAATAAACCGGGGTGGCGATCAGCACAGCCTCGACCGAGCTGTCGGCCAGCATCTGCCGATAGTCCTTGTACGTCTTCGGGTTGTTCCCGATGGCCAGCTTGCCTTTGTTCAGCGCGTCGTCACTGACGTCGCAGATGGCAACGCAACGACCGTTATCCACGCCCTTTAACAGACCGAGCAGGTACTGGCCGCGTCCGCCAGTGCCGATGATTCCGTAGTTAAGCTGGTTGTTTGCCGCGTGCACGCTCTTCAGGAAAGCGGGCGCCTGGTTTGCAGCAGCGGCCGCCATTCCCGCAGCCACGCCGGCCGCTCCGGCGACTTTCACTGCATCCCGTCTGGTAAGGCCTTCGTTGCGAGCCATAGATCCTCTCACGACCTCCGCTAGTCTCCTTCAACACCCGCGCCGCCGGACAGTGCACGGCAGCCGAGAGTCTACGGGCATTGAACTATTTCATTGTAATCCGAAATGAACGTGGACGGCTGACCCGGTCGGCGAGCAATTTGCGCTTAAGTATCTAGAAGCCGTACTCACGGCGCGGAGCGGAATGGGCCAGCGTGGACCGGAGGTAAGGATGCGGATTGATGGCCGCGCCACCCCTGCGCACTTCATAATGCACATGGGCCGAAGTAGCGCGTCCGGTTGCACCGGTGCGCCCCAGAAACTCACCGCGCTTGATCCACTGCCCCGGAACCACATCAAACCGCGACATGTGCGCGTACCAGGTCTGCAGACCATTTCCATGCTCCAGCACGACCAGCCGGCCATAACCGCCGAACCATTCAGCCGAAGCGACTACGCCGTCCGCCGCCGCTCGAATCGGGGTGCCATGGGGCGCCGAGATATCCACACCCGAGTGGAATGCTCCTTCGCCGGAGAACGGGTCGCTGCGCCTGCCGAAGTGGCTCATCAGACGGCCGTCAACGGGCCACATGCTGGGCAGCTGGTTCGATTGGAAAAGCGGATTCGCGCGGCGCGCAATCCGAGAAAGGCTCGCGGTGCGCAGGAAATTGTACTCTTCAAGCGACTGGCTGACTGTGGGGACGAGCCGCGACTCACCGGCGATATCGGCTGGGCCTTCGATCGTGCGCTGGATTCCGTACGCGACGGACACCTCGCTGGCCAGCATCTGCAGGCTTGCCATCTGGACACCGGCCTGCCGGGATTCGCGCTCAAGCCGCTGATACCGCTGCCGAAGCGTTTGCACTTCCTGGCGCAAGCTGTTGTAATGGGACACCTTCCACGCCATCCGAAGATAACTGGAAGCCAGACCGGCCAGAGAAATACCGCCGAAGAGGGCGAGCGCAAGTACTACGTAGACAAATCCGTAAGGTACGTGGATGCGGCGCAGTCGTCCGTGCAGCGAATGGGCCAGAACCACAATAAAATACGGTCGATTCAAATCGTGTACTCCAGCGCTTTCCGCCAATAGGAATTTGGACACAACTCCAGAGCCGTGCCCCGAAAGCACGGTTATGCCGCAATCCGCCGAGGCGTAAAAGCCCCGCCTGATCGTCCCCCGAGGTACTACCTATTGAGACCCCAGCTTATATCTTCAGATAGAGTGTGTCAATAGAGGACAGGTGTGGCGGACCCGGCTACGGACGGGTTCCAGGGGTAGGCTCTGCTGGTACTTTCGGAGTAGGAGGTACCACCTGCGTGCCTTCAGGTGTGAATAGTACCGTCCGTATCTGACCCCGTGGTCCGAGTGAGCCGAGGGACTTACCGTTCACCCGAACATCCAGACCCCCGGCGTTGCCTGTCAGCAGCTTAGCGGCTGCACCCACGGGAAACTGGCGTGCCTGAGCGGGGTCGAGAACCCCGATGAACACCGTCTTCCCTTCCGAAGTGAGATGCACCCATACGGATTCAGTCGCTGCGAGTTCCACGACCGTCTGACCCGGGGCGATTGACCCAGGAGCATTGCCGGGGGACTGTTCACCACTGGCGCCGGCCACCGTTGCGCCGGCACTCGGCGGTGTACTCACGGGAGGCGCTGAACTGTCGGCAGGAGCGGGCGAGGGCGGAGCGGAAGTCTCTGCCCCGGGTGCCGGCGTCTGCGCTGGCGATGGCGCTGCGGCCTGCGGCTGGGTCACGGCTGCCGGGTTCTCCGATTGTGACTGCAGTCGCTGCCACAAGGCATACAGCGCGGAGCCACCTGCCACAACCAGCAGCAGGGCCGTCACGGCAACCGCAGTGGAGGGGCGCCAGCGGGTCGATCTTCCGGTCTGTGCGTTCTCGTAGACTCCCTTCAGCACTGGCAGCGGGTCAGGGTCGGAGGTAGGAACGGCAGCACCGAGGATGCGGTCGGTGGTGGGCACGTCAAGCTCCAGAGCACGCGCGTACTGGCGGATGAAAGCTTTGTAGAAGAACTCGC
>DASQEG010000199.1:0-7806 GCA_035633775.1 Bryobacteraceae bacterium | reverse complement strand
TGACTTAGCAAACTGTTTACTGTGTCAGACTGTCGGTTACCACGGCGTCCCACTGGGCGAGAGAGGTAGGAACATTACATGCGATCACTGACACAGACACTCGCAACGGCGGCACTTACCGCAGTTCTGGGATTTGCTCAGGCGACCGGAACGACTTCGGGAGCAGGCAGCTCGGGAACAACGGGCTCGGGAGCGACTGGCGCGGGAGCAGCCGGCTCAAGTCAAGGAAGCCATGGCAGCCATTCCGGGCAGCAAGGCTCGGGCTCGGCCTCGGGAGACATGGTGGGCGGCCCGGATAAGGCCTTTATGATGAAGGCGGCTCAGGGCGGGCTTGCCGAGGTGCAACTGGCCGAGATGGCGGAGCAGAAAGCCACGCGCGAAGACATTAAAGAATTCGCACGGAAGCTGAAGCAGGACCATTCGGATGCGAACCAAAAGCTGATGGCGATCGCCAAAGAGCGGAATGTCCAGTTGCCGACAGACCTGGGCCACCATCAAGCGATGGTGACAAAGCTGAACGGCCTGTCCGGCGCGGCCTTCGACAATGCATGGACCAAGATGCAGGTTCAGCACCACAAAAAGGACGTCTCCGATTTCCGCAAACAGGCAAATCGGGGGCTGGACTCTGATCTGAAGGGTTTCGCCTCGGCAACTCTGCCGACGCTGGAACAGCACCTGCAAACCGCGCAGGGCCTCGCCTCGAACCGAAGCAACACTCGGTCGCGATCGAATGATCAACAGGGCGGAAGCATGAGCGGCAGTGGCAGCGCAGGTCACAGCGGTGGTCACAGCGGAACCGCCGGCCAGAGCGGCAGCGGTAGCCAGGGCGGAAGCACCGGCCAGAGCGGCAGCAGCAGCCAGGGCGGAAGCGCCGGTCAGAGCGGCAGCGGCAGCCAGGGCGGGAGCACCGGCCAGAGCGGCACCGGCACGGGCACGGGCAGCCGTCAACAGTAACTAGTTAACCAGCAGTAAGACCAGGCAAAAAGAAAGGGCGGCGGCTGAACTACTCAGCCCCCGCCCTTTTCTCATTTACTGTCGAATTGCGATCGTCACCCCAGCCTGACTGCTGTTCGAACCTACGGTAAGCACCACGGGAGCCGCCTGCCCCGGCGTGGTCTCTTCCGGTATAACGGCATTGATCTGCATAAGGCCCGCCACTTGCCCGGGAGCGGAGCCGGCGTACACGATCCGAGCCTGCCTTCCGCCGATAGTGAGCGATACTGGCAGCAGAGGTACAGTGAGACGGTCGGGCGCGACAATGGTGCCGTCAACGCTTGCCGGTGAGGTCTGGCCTTCACCCGTCGCGAACAGGCTGATGATGCTGCCTGG
Organism: Bryobacteraceae bacterium; assembly: GCA_035633775.1. Classification (GTDB taxonomy): domain Bacteria; phylum Acidobacteriota; class Terriglobia; order Bryobacterales; family Bryobacteraceae; genus JAWXCM01. The sequence continues at coordinate 6,477 of DASQEG010000199.1, read as the reverse complement.
CGTTGCCCCGTTCAGCGACCCATTGAATGTCGCATTTTCATTAAGTGCTGCAGCCTGACTACCGCCTGCCGTGAAAATCGCAGGCGCGGATCCAACAACGGGCACTGCTCGTGATGTCGAACGCACTCCCCGATACTCAACTATCGCTCGTGTGCTGCCGCGCCCGCCGAGCGAGTACGGAACAATCGCGGTAATCTGGGTCGCCGAGACATGGATCAGAGGCGCCGGCACCTCGTCGAACCAGACACGCACGTCAGACACCGTCGTGTCCAGACTGCCCTGCGCAGTCAGGCTCAATCCGGCCAGAGTGGCAGGGCCCATCTCCGCCCCAAAGATCGTCACGATCTCGCCCGGCGCGACCGCACTGCCGGTGAAGCTTGCTCCATTGACGATGCTGGTAATCTGCGGACCCACAATTACTGCGTTGACCACCAGCGTGACCGGTATCAGCACCACCGGAGCATTAAACGCCGGCTGAATGGCTACCGTTCCAACGTAGCTGCCAGGAGCGAGACCGATCGGGTTTGCTGTAACTGCGACGGCGCCGGGCGCGGTTCCGGAACGGGTGCTCACGCTGAGCCACGATCCACCCTCACGCGTGGTGACGTCGACCGTAAAGGGCAGCCCGAGCGCGGGCCCTTGCGCGGACGCCACGGTCACGATCTGAGTGAGTGCAAGCGAACCGCCGGGAGTGTACTGGAAAGCGAGATTGTTCGGGGTCGCGACGACGCTGACAGGTTCCGTGACGGTGAGAGTTACAGGGATCACGAGAGGGCTGTTCGGTGCCTCCGAGGTGATCGTGATGGAGCCCTGATACGTCCCGGCAGGGAAGTTGGTGTTCGTCACGCGCACGCTGAGGGACGCACTTGTCTGCCCGGAGCGGGGATTCACTTCGAGCCAATTGCCCGGAGCGTTCACCGCAACCTGGAAGCCCAGTGCAACCGTGCCGGAGCTGAGAGTCACGGTCTGCTCGGCCGGAGCGGCGCCACCGCGCTGCACCTGGAAATTCAGGCCAATCGTACTTGCAACCATGGCCGGCGTCGTTGAAGGACCGCCGATGGTGATCGTGTACTCCCGGTTCAGAGAAGCACCGCAAGCATCACGGGCTCGCAACGTGAAGGAGTACGAGCCAGGCTGGGTCGGAGTGCCGCTGATCACGTAGGCGCCGGCAGCTGCCGACCGTCCCTGGATTCCAGGCGGCAGAGATCCTCCAGTCATGTCGACCTGGACCCCTCCGAAGAATGGATTCGTGTTGCAACCTCCGGTCGCCGTGATCTGCTGCGAGTAAGCGACGTTCAGCGTCGCGGCAGGGAGTGATGGAGTGGTAAATCCAAGTGCTCCCGGCCCGGCATTGCCTCCCTGCGCACTCGCCTGCAACGTGAAGCTCTGTGTCTGCCGGTTTCCTGTTTGATCGACCACAGTAATGACAAGTACGTAGGTTCCTGCGGTTGCCGGTGTTCCGCTCAGTACGCCCGTGGAAGAATTGAGCGTCAGGTTGGGCGGGAGGTTCCCGGCCACAGACCACGTGTACGGAGGTCTTCCGCCAGTGGCTGCGATGTTCGTCGAATAAGGTGTGCCGACCGTCGCACTCGGCAGGACCGCATTCGTCGAAAACGTAAGGGGCTGGTCGTTACCGCTCGCGAGCTGGTTTACGTTGAAGACGACATTGCCTACTGAGATGGAACCCGTTCGCGCGGCGCCGCCATTTGCGGCGACTGTGAACGCTACCTGCCCCGAGCCGGTACCTGCTCCAGCAGTGGGACTCGTGATTGAGATCCAGGACGCACTCGTCGTGGCCGTCCACGCGCAGCCCGACGTCGTGGCTACAGAAAATGAACCAGGACCGCCCGACGCTCCGATGTTTTGTGACGGCGGGCTCAAGCTGAACGTACAGTCCTGACCGGGCGTGACCTGGAAGGCAAGCGTGCGTGAAGTCAGGCCGCCAATGTCAACCACCGCCGAACCACTTCCCGCTCTCCGCCCGAAGACCAGCGAACACTCTGCCCTGCCGCGGCTATCGGTCAGCGCGACTCCGCCCGGTCCTGCGCATGTCATGGTCGGTGCATCCGGATCAGCCGGCGGACGTATTGAGATTCCGACGTTCGGGATTCCGGAGCCCTGATTCGCTCCCGTCTGCGCAATTGCAAATCCCACAATCGGCTCGGCGAAGGTACTTCCCGGCGGACCCGTGACATTCTGTGGCAATCTCAGTTCGAAATAGGGCTGCCCTCGACCATCTTCCGTGTGTACGGACGTCGCGACGAAGGTCACCACGCCCAAAGAAGAAGAGGCTCTGATGTTCCACTGCCGATACGAGTATCCGGGCGTAACGAATGCACCCCGAAAACGTGCGCGTGCGAAGCCTTCTGCATCGGTGCGGGTCTCAGTGTCGCTGACGGCGCCACCCCCGTCGGCGGTCCACTCGATCGGTACGTCCGGCATCGGTCTGCCTGCGGAATCAAGGGCTCGGACGACGAGCGGCTGTGTCGAGGGAAAAAACTCAAGAGCAACCTGGCCGTTGCCCGAGGTCATTACGAGCTGCTGGGCGCACAGAGGTAGCGCCATCAGCAGCAGGGCATAGTACTTCATGCTGTCGGTTCCAATCTGAGCGTACTACGGCTCAGCGCTGCTCAGCGACGGACCGTTCGGCCAGCTCTCCGATCAAGGGAAGCGAGTAACGCTGGTGCTGGCTGGTCTTCACCAGCATCCACACCCATGCACCGAATACGGCAAGCTCGAGCACGTGCACAACAAAACGCCCAGGTCTTCCGGCGTGACCCGGGAAGGTCAGCAACGGCTCGATTACCCAGTCGATCAGCAGCCAGCCGACGAAGAGATAGATGCCCTGGAAGGCATGAAAACGAAGGTCGCGATCATTTGAGAACCGGGGAGAGGCAAGCACGATGATCGCTGCGATCCAGCCAACAACCGGCACATAACAGAGAATGGCAGCCGTATGACGTTGGATGCCCCGCAGCGGATCACTGCCAGGCACGCCCGTACGTGAGGCTGTGTGTGGAGCGGGGGTTTGGCGCGCACCACAACCAGCGCAGAACTGATCCGCGGGTCCAACCTGTGTGCCGCATTGTGTACAGAAGGGCATCTATTTGTTAGTACGCTCACTGACGCCGGTTTGTTCGCAGGGCCGCGCCTTCGATGATACGATGCTCGCAATGCGTCAGATCATTGGGTTAACTCTGCTGGCGACTGCTTCGCTTTGCCACGCTGCGAAGACGCTGGATGTTTACTTCATCGACGTTGAGGGCGGCCAGGCCACCTTAATCGTCACTGCCGCAAAACAGTCCATGCTCGTGGATGCGGGCTGGCCGGGCTTCAACGGCCGCGATGCCGAGCGCATCGCGAGGGTAGCCAAAAAAGCAGGGGTCAAGGCCATTGACTACATGGTGACGACGCACTATCACACGGATCACGCAGGCGGTGTGCCTCAGCTTGCAGAAAAGTTGGAAGTTCGCACCTTTGTGGACCATGGACCGAACAACGAATCCGGCAAGAATCCTGACGCGCTCTACCAGGCGTACGAAGCTGTTGCAGCGAAAGGCAAGCGGCTGACCGTCAAAGCTGGGGACACCATACCGCTTAAGGGCGTCGACGTGCGCGTTGTTACTGCCAATGGGGAACACGCCAAGTCCACAGGCGAGGCGAATGCGCTGTGCTCGACCAGCCGATCATTTCCGGAGGATAAATCCGAGAATGCCCGATCTATCGGACTTTTGCTTACTTATGGAAAATTCCGAATGGTGAATCTCGGCGATCTGACCAACCGCAAGGAACTGGAACTCGCATGCCCGGAGAACCGGCTCGGTTCCGTCGATGTCTACCTGACTACTCATCACGGGCTCGCAACGTCGAATGCGCAGGAACTCGTGCACGCACTGAAGCCACGCGTCGCCGTGATGAATAACGGAGCGAAGAAGGGCGGCAGCCCTGAAGCGTGGAGGACGATTCGCAGTTCCCCCGGACTCGAAGACCTGTGGCAGGTCCACTTCTCACTCGCCGGTGGTACCGAGACGAACTCACCGGAGGCGTTCATCGCCAACCTGGAAGAAGGCTGCGTCGGCAATCACATCGCACTGTCGGCAAACACCGATGGTTCGTTCCGCGTGTCGAACAGCCGGAACAAGTACAGCAAGCAGTACGCCGTCCGCTAAAACACCAGTGCGAGGCTGCTGAAGCCCGTGTGTGCGCGATAGTTCTGTTCAGGAAGCACCTGTTCCCCGTAGCGATAGAACTGATATCCGATGTTCCATCGCAATACTTTGCTTAGCTCTACGGTCAGGCGTGCCTGCGGCGATTCAAAGCTCAGCGGCCACGACGAGACGGCCAGTGTGCCGGGCACCAGCGTCGCGACTTCCCTGCCCGGTATGTAGGGACGCGCCAGTGCAGGGCGCTCGCTGTCGCCCACGTCCTGCACCTTCGTATACCCGAACATCACGTCGACCTTCTCGCCGAACGGCAGATGCACGCTGGCGTGCCCCGAATGCACATTGCTTCCGTAGGCCGACCGGTCCGTCGTTAACTGCCGGTTGTAGAAATACGCAATGCCGGTCAGTGTGTCCAAGTGCAGTTTGCTGTAGTGCACATCCATCGAGAAACGTGTGCGGGGCGGCGTCCACGAGAGGTCTGCCCCATACTGCCGGGATTTCGAGCTGTGTGACAACAGCGATGCCGAATTGAAATTATAGTTCGCTCGCGTGTAAGCGGCGCCCGTAATGCCCGTCGTGCGATCGCGGTACTGCAGCCGCGCTCCGAGCACATGATAGTCCTTCTCGGAGACCGGATAGAACGGCCGGTCGGCACGGCCCACCTCGGCGTCAATGACCACGAAGAGGCTGTGCTTCGGCTTTACCAACGGGTCAAAACGAAATCCTGCTCTGACCGAATGCAGACGATTCTCCTGTTCTGCGCTCACCTGTTCCGGTTGCTCCTCGAACGCGACCTGTTCAACCGACCTGATCCTGCGCGCGGAGAACTGGTACCCGCCGAACACCGTTGCACGGCGAACGGGTCTCACCTGGATGTCGGTACCGTTGGTGATCGTCCGGATGCCCAGCAGGCCGAAGTTGCGCTGGGCCACGTCGAGCGTTCCGTTGTCCAGCTCGCGATAAGAACCGCTGCCCTCCATGCGGAGGTTATGAAACGAGGTGTAGTTGGTGACTGTGACGGTATCCCTAGGAAAGAAGCTGAGGGTAAGACCACCGGTCGTTACCGGTCGCCGGCCGTCGCCGAAAACAAGAATCTGCCGGTTGCGGACGGGGCCGAACCGATCTGCGCCGGAGGCCGATTCGTCGAAAATAAAGTTACGATTAGTGTCTGCATGCGTGACGCGAGCGTTCGCTGACCAGGCTTTCGACTTCTCGTACAGCAGATTGCCGCGCCACGTTCCCGTCGAGCCGTGATACGGTTCATCACGCCGCAGCAAGTCCAGACTAAGCGGGTCCGTGGCGTTATTGCCCGCACCTGGCCCGGAAAACCTGCGCGTGTCGTCGCGGAACCTTTCCTCAAACCGCATGATGGTGAGCCGGGCCCCGAACGCCTTGACCTCAAAGCCGATCCGAAACTCATTCTGGCGCCGGCGCACGTCGCGGGCCAGCGGGAACTCGTCACCCGCCGTTCCCCCAAACAGGTTCGTGGTGGAAAGGCCCGCTCCGCTCTGTCTTGCCTGCGAAAAGCCCGCGAGGATGCTGAACGGCGAATTCGGCAACAACACGAGTGAATGGTCCTGAAGCGTACGGGTGGTGTCGAGTAGATGCTGTCCGGCGGCGACGGGTAAGGCCGGGTTGTAGTAGTCGTTCAGCCGCCACACCAGGTCATAGGCATACAGCCGATTTTTGCGGACGCGAAAGGACGAGAACTGGTACGGATCTCTCGCCAGCCCCTGTGTGTTCAGCAGGAGCTCATCGAAGTAATTCCCGTGCCCTTCCCGCGAGTAAAGAGCCAGGCTCGACCCAAGCAGCCGGACACCGTTGCCGAAGTTCACATCACTCCGATACTTGCCGAGGTTGCCGTGAACGTCACGGAACCGGTACCCGCCCTCCCACGATTGGTGTACGTTGTAATCGCCCCAGACAGGTCCCATCCCTGACTCCCGCCGAACCTCGGAGGGTGCCACGACCGGCTGGGCGCAGGCTGCAGCGGCAACGAAGATTACGAAGATGATTCGAGTCATGGGCGTTACCTCGTAAACAGCCGGTCGGCATTGCTGCCGTGAACTCGTACGTGGCAGGTGGTGCAGTTGCGAAAACGGGGATCCGCCATGTTGTGCGAGGGGGACTGAAGTGCTATACCATCGCCCTGCCGCCCCAGGTTGCCGCCGCCGTTATGACATTCAAGGCACAGCGTGTATGTCACCGGACGTCGCAAGAGGCGTGCATTTGTCGACCCGTGCGGCATGTGACAGCTCTCGCAGCCGTCCACCCGTAGAGCGGCATGTTCGAACAGGAATGGCCCACGCAGGTC
>DASQEG010000198.1:0-5298 GCA_035633775.1 Bryobacteraceae bacterium | reverse complement strand
GCTGGCCATATTCACATGCATGTTCTGCCCCGCTGGCCGGGCGACGCAAACTTCATGTCAACGGTCGCCGAGACGCGGGTGCTGCCAGAAGATTTGTCGACCTCGCGGGAGCGGCTCGCCGCTGCCTTTGCCGGCAGCGCTTCCTGATTGACACACTTGAGCCCCCGCGAGCGTCAACGGGGGCGTGACCACCGCAAATACCTCCACCGTTATCGCACTCTTCGAATCGCGAATCGCCGCCGAGCATGCAGTTGAGGCTCTGGCTGGCGAGGGTTTCACGCGTGAGCACATTAGCGTCATTGCCGGCGACCATCGCACGCCGGACGCCAATGTGCCCAACATTGGCCCGCAACCTGGTATCGGCAGTGGTTCGGACGCCGGCTCGGGAGCGGCCGTTGGCGGTCTTGCCGGATTTATCGGCGGCATCATCGCACTCGCGATCCCGGGCATTGGACCGCTCATAGCCGCCGGTCCGCTCGCGGCAGGGCTGATGGGCGCCGGTATTGGCGCAGCAACGGGTGGCCTCGCCGGCGCTCTCAAAGGTCATGGAGTTCCCGACCTCGAAGCAGGCCGCCTGACCGATGCCATTCGCCGCGGTCGCGTGCTGGTCAGTGTTCATGCCCCGGAGTCGCAGGTCGACCGCGCGGCGATGATCCTCGACGACCATGGCGCGCTCGATGTCGACGAACCAGCCGAGCGAGTCGCGGGCACCGCTGACGATCAGAACCAGATCCGGCCACTAAGTCCGGGAGCAACCGAGGGCGTACGGCTTCAGCCGGGCGAGGGTATGGTCGACAAGTATGTTCACGGCTCTCGTCGCGCTCAGGTGTACCCCGGCTTCACCGGCATGGGACCGGCTTCCACAACCTGACGCGCTCACAGGTGAGATACACTGCGCATTACTCAAATGGCGCAGCGTCTTCTCCCGGAATTAATCGCCGAAGCTCTCGGTACGTTCCTGATCGTCTCGTTCGGCACCGGTGTAGTTGCTATGACGGTGTTGTTCGGGCAGGGCACACGCGGTGAGATCGTCAACGGCGGTTACACGAATATCACCATCGCGTGGGGCCTCGCCGTGGCGTTTGCGGTCTACCTGACTGCGCGCATCAGCGGGGCTCACCTGAACCCGGCGGTGACGCTCGCCCTTGCAGTCTTTCGCGGATTTCCGGTTGGAAAGGTTCTGCCTTACAGCCTCGCTCAGATCACCGGTGCCTTTCTTGGCGCTGCACTGGTGTATCTGAACTACCGGCCTGCGTTCCAGCGTTTCGACCCGGGGCTGGAGCGGACTGCCGGCGTCTTTACCACGTTTCCTGCGTTCGCCGATCTGCCGATGACCGGCTTCCTCGATCAGGTAATTGGCACAGCGCTGCTGATGCTGCTCATCGCTTCCCTGTCGGACGAGAACAATGTCGCGATTCCCACCTGGATCGGCCCGTTGTTGACAGGCCTCGTGGTGGTGGTGATTGGGATGAGCTTCGGTGCGCTGCATGGTTACGCGATCAACCCGGCGCGTGATCTCGGTCCACGGCTGTTCGTTACGCTGGCCGGCTTCCGTCAGAATGGTCTGGTTGATGGTACAAATCAGTTCCTGGTCCCGCTGGTCGCCCCTCTGATAGGCGGGTTGCTGGGAATGGGAGTATACGATGCGTGCATCGGCCGCGTTCTCAAGGGCTCTGTTCCTGAACCTCCGCCGGGGCGCCTGGATCAAACTACCAGCGGAAGATAAGTCAGCAGTTTTACAGCCCGCCATGACTCAGGATCCCGCGGCGCTGCGTCTGATCTTCGGAGCCTTGCGATTTGATTCGTTCATTCATCACATACATGCTGAGTCTCGGTGCGTTCGGGCTGATAGGCATGGGAGTACTCGATTCCTCGATTCTTTTCCTGCCCTTTGGCAATGATCTGCTGCTGGTACTGCTCACGGCCCGCGAACCTGACCGGTTTTGGCTGTATGCAGTCATGGCGACAGTGGGTTCGCTCATAGGCTGCTCGATCACAGACTGGCTGAGCCGCCGCCTCGGTGAAGCCGGCATCGAAAAGATGGTTAACCCAGCCAAGGCCCAAAAGGTTCAGCGCAGGTTGAAGGAACACACGTGGTGGGCGCTTGGACTGGCCGCGATCATGCCGCCGCCATTCCCATTTACGGTCTTTGTCATTGCGGCGTCGGCCCTGCAGATCTCACGCTGGCGTGTACTGAGCGCTGTTGGAGCGGGCAGATTTGTTCGGTTCCTTGTGCTTGGCCTGCTGGCGCGGCGCTTTGGCACGCAGATCATCCGACTGACAGAGAGCCCCCAGGTTCAGTACTTCGTAATCGGGCTCGCCGTGATCTCGATCGTCGGCAGCGTGCTCTCGATCGTCAAGTGGGTTCGGTCCTCCCGTGGCTCGCGAACTCACGTGGCTGGCCGCACAGCGGAGGCCAAGGCCTAACCGCTCCAATGGCAACACGACGAAAGCTCTCAGAGGTCGAACGGGCCGCTCGCGAACAACTTGGATTCGAGTCCCTCCGGCCGGGTCAGGAAGAAGCTGTTCGCTCGGTTCTCGACGGGCGTGACACCCTCATCATTCAGCCGACCGGCTCAGGGAAATCGGCGATCTATCAGGTAGCCGGACTGCTGCTGGATGGCACCACGATTGTCGTTTCGCCGCTGATTGCGTTGCAGAAAGATCAGGCGGATTCCATCGCTGCTCAGCCGCACACGGCCGAAGCCGCACTTGTGAACTCCGCCCAGCCCGCGGCAGAGACTCGCGAGGCCCTGCGCAAGCTTGGACAAGGTGAGGTGGAGTTCGTCTTTCTCGCTCCGGAACAGCTGCGCAAACCGGAGATGATCGAGCAACTGCGTGGCGCAGAGCCATCGCTCTTCGTGATCGACGAGGCGCACTGCATAAGCGAATGGGGCCACGATTTTCGTCCGGACTACCTTTCGCTCGGCCGCGTCATCGAGGAACTGGGACATCCCACAGTGCTCGCCATGACGGCCACAGCTTCCGGCCCGGTTCGTGAGGAGATCGTAGCCCGCCTCGGCATGCGGGAGCCGCAGATTTTCGTGCGCGGCTTCGACCGTCCGAACATCAGTCTCCGCGTTGACGTGTTCCAGACGGAGGACGAGAAACTCGAGGCGGTGCTGCGTCGCGTCCGTTTTGCTCCGAAGCCCGGCATCGTCTACGTAGGCACTCGCAAGAACGCCGAGATGATCATGGCCGCCCTGCAGGAAGACGGCATTGAAGCGTTGTTCTATCACGCCGGACTAAAAGCTCAGGACCGCCATCACATTCAGGAGCGGTTCATGTCAGGCGATGCGGAAGTAATTATCGCGACGAATGCGTTTGGGATGGGCATCGACAAGGCGGATGTTCGGTTTGTGTATCACTACGACATCAGTGAGTCCCTCGATTCGTACTATCAGGAGATCGGGCGCGCCGGACGCGACGGCGAAGCAGCGGAGGCCGTGCTGTTCTACCGTCCAGCAAACATGGGTTTACGCAAGTTTCAGGCGGGAGCAGGGAAGCTGGAGGCGCAACAGATTGAGAAGGTCGCCCGCGTAATGCAGGAAGGTGGTCCAGCAGCGCCGGCTGAGATCGCCGAAAAGACCGAGTTGTCCACGCGCAAAATCGCCTCGGTACTGAACCGTCTGGAGGATGTCGGTGCCGTCGAGACCAGCGCGGACGGCAGCCGTGTCATCAGCGACGGCGTTGATCCGTCCGAGGCAGCATCGCAGGCGGCCGAAGCCAACGCAAGCCTGAAACAAGCTCAGCGGGAGCGCCTCGAGATCATGCAACGCTATGCAGACCTGAACTCCTGCCGGCGCGAGTTCCTCCTGCGGTACTTCGGTGAAGATTTCACGGGACCCTGCGGCAACTGCGATAAAGACGCAGCCGTCGCGGGGTAAGGCTTATTCGAGCACAACCGGAATATCGATCAAGGCAAACCTCTCGTTCTCCAGTTCGCCGCCGTCACTGGCGACCAGCTTGTACGCCGCCATTGGAGCATCAAAGACGACAACGCCTTCTTCGGTCGTCCTCGGGTCGAGGGTACGCAATGTGCCGAGCCAGTCGGTGACGCCGCCAAGACCTTCGGTCACCTCCTGCATTCGCTCTCCGTTGGCCGGCTGCAACTCGAAAGGCGGGATGCTGGCTCGCTGGCCCCCGTTGTTGGTAATGCTGACCTTCAGCACAAGAAAGCGATCTCTCGGAACCTTTCCGCCTTCTCCCAGTTCCTGCTTCCACTGCGCATCAAGAACGTTGTACACAAGCTGACCCGCTTGTACCCGCTCGCCCATCCGAAACGTACCAATGTTTGCGGGCCGCTGCTCGCGGCCACAGGCATGCGCAAACAGACACACGGATATCAGAAAAACGACGCGGCAGCGTCGCCCCATGGGCTGGAAGAGCGGCATACTGGTATTGTATTCGGATTCCGGAGTCTTTCATGAAACGCTCAGTTTTCCTCATGGCCGCCCTCTCGATTGCGCTGCCGTTCGCGTGGGCGCAGACCGAACACCCGGTCAGCGGCCGAAGGATCGCAGGTGTGATGGGTGTCGGTGGTGCCGACTGGCTCGACCGGACCGAACGCGAAAGTGAAGAACTGCCGGAGACCGCACTTGACAAGATCGGCCTTAAGCCGGGAATGACAGTGGCGGACGTGGGTGCCGGCTCCGGCTACTTTACCCTGCGGCTCTCAAAACGCGTGGGACCGACCGGAAAGGTCGCTGCCGTTGAGATTCAGCCGGAGATGATGGCAATCCTGCGACGCCGGATCTCCCAGGAAAAGCTGCAGAACGTCGAGGCGTATCTCAGCAGTGAGACGGATCCGCGCTTGCCGAAGAACTCAATGGATCTGATTCTGATGGTGGATGTCTACCACGAGTTCTCTCAGCCTCAGGTGATGCTCCGCAAGATGAAGGAAGCTCTCAAACCCACAGGACGGCTGGTACTGCTGGAGTATCGGAAGGAAGATCCGCACATTCCCATACGGGTTGAGCACAAAATGAGCGTGCGTGAAGCGGAAATGGAGTTGGGAGCAGAGGGATTCAAACTGGAGAAGGTCCTAAAGGACCTTCCCCGTCAGCACATCCTAATCTTTCGCAAAGACGTGATGTAGGCCGTTGCCCTTAATAAGTGACAGCCGGCTGGTGATGCTCTGCGCCCTGTCCCTCGGCATGGCTGCCGCGGAACCCTGTTGAGCCTGAGGAGCTATCCTGAGAGCTCGTGTTCAGAGTGTGGCTCTGTCCGAGATTCCCCTGCTGGTCATGCTGCGCGTCGTGGTGCATGGAGGTGCCGGGAGTCTCAGTCGCGTTCTGC
>DASQEG010000197.1:0-3489 GCA_035633775.1 Bryobacteraceae bacterium | reverse complement strand
CTGTACCACGGAAAATTGAGAACTGCCACCAGGACAGCAGGCGTATGTGGGCTGCATACAAAGTGGGGTAATGGCAGGTTCCACGTGTCATTGATGGAGTACAGCGGAACCGTTCGGAGACTTTACCCCAATGATGAGGCGAGCCAGGCGTTCAAGTGCAGATTGATCTCTAGACAAATGGAAGCTATTCGCCCGTCGACAGAACACCACCCTAGCGCCGGGCATGAAGAACCAGCGCTGAGACCCTTCCTTTGCCACGCCGCCTGGCCCGATACGGCAGATGCAAAAGACGACGTAGAAAACAATGTACGAAGCCGTATAGGTGAACCGAAGACCTTTAAGGTCCCTCTACCGTAGGTCAGACGTATGTGCAAGGTCAGTGCACCGCAGTCAGAGCGTCCGCCCGAAGAGGTTCCGCATCAGAGTGTCTTCACTTTCCATCATGTTCCTGAACTTGATGGGCTGCGTGGGATCGCGATTCTGCTTGTGATTATGGGACACTCGCTCCAGTATTCCCTGACGTATGAAGAGAGCGGCCAAGGGTTATCAACCCTCGGCGTGATGCTGTTCTTTGTTCTGAGCGGATTCCTTATTACGAGCCTTCTTGAAAGTGAATCGTCACGGTCCGGCTCCATAGATTTGAAGCGATTCTACCTTCGTCGCGCTTTCAGGCTTACTCCCGCGTTTTCGCTTTTTCTCGCCGTCATTGCGCTTCTGGTCGCGGCGCGAGCCATCGTGGATGTGCCCTGGTATGAGATCGGTGCATCCGCGATGTACCTCCGAAATATCTATGGCCGGAGCAGTAGCCTCGGACATCTTTGGTCGCTATCGCTTGAAGAGCAGTTTTACTGCATGTGGCCGGCGGTGATGAGGTTTGCTCCTGCGGCACGTGTATTGACAATCGCGATTGCCGCCACTGCCCTTATAGCTGCATGGCGTATGTACGCGATATATGCAGAGTTGTTCCCTTACGAGAGTGGAGTCTTCTACACGCGTCCCTGGTTCCGCCTCGACTCCATTCTGATTGGTTGCTGCCTCTCACTGGCGATTGCCAAGCGTTCCTACGTGCGAGGTGCCCTGGAACGCGTGGCGCTTAGCGTTCATCCGCTGCTTGCGTGGGCGATGTTGATAAGTTGGAGCATTTTCGGCGACCGTGTCTCGCACGTGATTGATATAACCGTTACGATGATTGGCGCGCTAGTGGTGGTATCTCAAATTGTGTTCTGTGGAAGTCACGCCGTATCTACGATGCTCCGCCACCGACTTCTCACGACATTTGGCGCATTGTCCTACTCTCTTTATCTGTGGCAGCAAATCTTCATTGTGTCGGGAACGTCCGATTGGGGGTTGCTGAAGGTATTTCCGTTCAACCTGTTGATCATCGTCGCTATTTCCTGGGTCAGCTACAAATGCGTTGAGATACCATTCCTGCGGCTAAGAAACCGGTTCGCCACCTAACAGCATGCGGCATAGCTCTCTCCCTAGCGGGGCTCTTGCGGTCTGGATTACCGAATGCAGTCTCATCGCTCGCCAAGCCCCGGGTGCGGATCTGCCGATTGCGTGCTACCGAGCGCGAAGACGACTCCACAACTGCCCATCCGTGGGGCTGGTGCACGCGTTTTGGCACTCGCTCTGATCCAGGTAGCTCCATCGAAGGACAACGCCATACCCCGGAACCGACGTCAGGGGCCGCCATCCTGCCAAGCCGTGAATGTCCCGTGGTTTGCACATGAGGGTTGGAGTGTGTTTCGCGGGTAGAACCCGTTCATGCTCGTCCAGAGGGAACATTGATTCGCGTTGTACGGCTTCGCAGTGGCCTCTAGATGTGAGAGCTGCAAGGCGCCGTATGGATGTCCTAACTTCGTCACCGTCACCGCTGAACTACTAACGCCTGCAGTGGACTCTAACTTACGGAATGAGAAACAACAACAAGGTTCTCTGCCTCGCTGGACTTACTCTGCTCACCAACGGCTGTTACAACAATCCCGAGATCAGCGAAAGGCGGCCGGGCAGTGGGCCGCATCGCATACACTCCGGACCTTCCGTTGGTCCAGGCAGAACGGCTGGTGGCTCGACCGCCGGACCACAGCCCGCCCGTCCGGAACTGGAAGGCGAGGTGCAACCGCATCCGGGTGGAGGGCTGAAAGCTCCTCCAGGGGCAAGCCAGGCAGGAGCGCCCCGGCCTGATTTCGACGAAGGCTTGCGAACGCCGCAAGGGCCAGCTAGCCGCATGGGCAACCGGCCGGCGGACCTCGCAGCACGTACGGCCGAGAAAGCTGAACCGCACAATGATGAGCACAAGTCTCGTCGTTAGCAATCTCCGTCAAGACAGTCGAGTAACGACGGGACCGCCAGCTTGTATGGTTCGAATGTCCCGATCTGCGAGCTGTTCGCCGGCGGGCCCAAATCACGCCCGGGCTGTCGCCTGGAGCTGTTAGCTGACGGGGAGTAAGCCGGTTATTGACCTGCGTGTGACAAGCTCTAAGCCGTGCGCCGCCTGCACGGCTGTGGCGGGCAGGGAGCCTGCCGGGATCAGGCTGGCACGCTTCCCGGAGTATCGTCAGTCACCACCAATCTCGAGTGGAGGGCGGCCGTGCGGGAGAATATGGAGCCAGTGGTAAGTGACAGATGGACGATCGGACGAGTACTAGGCGCGGCCGCAACCGTTGCAGGGCTCGTACTCTTCCTGATGCTGCTTTGGAAGGCGGCTTTTGTCTTCCTGCTTCTGTTTGTCGCCATCCTGCTCGCCATCTTGCTCCAGGGTTTGGCCGAATGGAGCGCTGCGGTGGTGCCCGCTCCGTATTGGGTGAGACTCACGGCAGTGCTGACCGTCATCGTGGTTGTATGCACAGCAGCTATCTACCTTCGGGCTCCGGCCGTTGGTGAGCAGGTAGGAACGTTGAGGATGGAACTTCCGGAGGCCGCCGACAGGATTCAGGCTTCGCTAACGCAGCACTCGTTAGGCCGTCAATTACTAGGTATCTTTCCCGACTCGGATATGCTCATTTCCGAAGTGGGCAACCGCGCCAGCACTGTTTTCAGCATGACTCTGTCGGCGTTCGGCTACTTCTTGTTCGTGTTGTTCACGTTATTATTGATCGCCTACCAGCCGGGGTTGTATCGGCGCGGGATCGAGTTGCTTGTGCCACCTGCTCGACGCTCGCACGCCTCCAAAGTTCTGGACGAGATATGGGAGACGCTTTGGTGGTGGTTGGCAGCACGGGGTGCGGCCATGCTTTTCGTCGGGATTTCTGTCACCGTCGGGCTGACCGTTCTCGACATCCCGCTCGCGTTGACCCTTGGTTTGATTGCAGCACTACTTGATTTCGTTCCGAACTTCGGACCGATCGTCGCTGCAATTCCGGCGGTGCTTCTTGCGGCCGTGAAGGGCCCGTCCGAGGCACTGATGGTAGCGGGCCTCTACTTTGTAGTCCAGCTGCTCGAAGGCAACGTCGTCACGCCCATCGCCCAGAAGCACGCCATTGACAT
>DASQEG010000196.1:0-8088 GCA_035633775.1 Bryobacteraceae bacterium | reverse complement strand
GTCGCAAAGTCGCCGGCCATAATGGAAAGCAGCGAGACCTTATCGCGTATCAGCGCAGGACCGTCCAGCGGGCTGATGCTGTCGCCCTTGGTGTCGAGCAGTGCGGCGAGGTTCTCGCTGAAACCGACCTGAATGAGCACCACTTTCTCTGTGGACTGCGCGAGCAGCCTGCGCAGCAGGGGCACGGCTTCTTCAAACTTTTCGTTGCTCGCGCGCAAATCTTGCGGCGCTCCATTCAACGGGGCGTCGAGGTAATTGTGATACGCACCTTCCATGCTCACCGCACGGGAAACTCCGATCGGAATGGCCGGCCTGCCGTAAAAGCGGTTCACCAGAGACGTATACGGGCCGGCGTTTGCCGCGGGGTTTGTCAGCGTAATCCCCAACAGCCGGCACTCGCCGCGGCTTTCGAGTGCATGGATCATCGCGAGTGCCAGTGCGTCATCGATGTCATTGCCGATGTCGGTATCAAAGATGATCGGCACGGGCGGCGCGGCTGCCAGCGCGAAGGCAAGGACGGGCATCAGCAGGGCTCGGGTCAGCATAAGCAGAACCAGCATAGTATCGCGTTAAGCTGAAGCCGTGCTTTCGGTCCGGGCAGCTGCTGCCCTGCTGCTGACGTGCTCAGCCATCAATGCAGTCGAAATTCACATCCGGTTCGAGGCGCTGGAGCGCATGCTCGCGCAGCAGCTGTTCACGGAAGAGGGCCGCCGCTACGTGCGTGGCAACCGCGAGGCTAAATGCAACTATGCGTGGCTCGAGAGGCCGAGCATTCGCGGAGAGAATGGACGGCTCCGCATTACAGCTAAGTTCACCGGCCGTACGTCGCTGGACCTGTTCGGGCGTTGCATGGGCATGGGTGATTCATTCGATGTGCGTATACTCGCTTTGCCCTTTTTCCGGGACGGATACATCGGGCTGCAGGAGGTCGAAGCCGTTCCCGAAGGCCGCGGCGGGTTCTACGCGGGGCGTGTCTGTGCCGTTCTCTCAACGAGTCTGGGCCGGGAGTTCCGGTATCCGCTCAGCGCTGAGGCAAAGAAGGGGCTGGAAGACCCCGGTGCGCAGCCCGGCTATCCAAGGGAACTGCGCAAGTTTACTGCCGGCCGAATCCGGGTAACAGCGGATTCAGTTGTTCTGCCGGTCGACTTCGAACTGGTTGTGAAGTGAGCGGCCGTCAGTCGCGAACACACTTCGCAACCGTCTCGATGTGGTACGTCTGAGGAAACAGGTCGAGCAGCGTCAGGGCCTCCAGACGATAGCCGCCGTCGACAAGCGCCCGGAGGTCACGGCCGAGTGTGGCGGGGTCGCAGGCCACGATATTCAGTTGCTTCGGACCGATACGCAACAGCTCGCGGACAACGGCCTTCCCCAAACCTTCACGCGGGGGGTCCGCGAGCACAAAGTCGGGTGCAGTTTCCTCCGTCAGCAGATACTCTCCTGCCTCTGCTCGAACTGCGTTGACCTGCAGGCCGGCGCGCGATGCGTTGTGGCGAAGATCGGCTGCACCGCTCCCGGAAGACTCGACGGCCGTTACCCGATTGAAGCGCTGCGCCAGCGGCAGCGAGAAGAGGCCCACGCCGGCGTATAGATCCAGGGCCATCTCGCCTTGCGCGTCACCGAGCGCTTCGGCTGCCATCGCATCGACCAGAGACCGGTTCACCTGAAAGAACGACCGCGGACTTACCCGGTATACGTGACCGGCAGCCTCATAGTCCAGTGCACCAGGGGCGTAGCCCGGTATGCCAGGCGCGAGCCAGTCGAAGAACCGCCGGGCCGGCGGCTGATCGCTCTCGAGCACGTTGAACTGCACGCCTTCGCCATTCGAAAACAGTTCAATTCGCCTGATGAAACCGGGCCAGTGCCGGTCGGCAACGGCTGTCGACAGGGCCTGAATCGCCGCATTGAGCTGCGGTGAGGAGATCGGGCAGTGATCGACCGGGCACAGCTCATGTGTACCCATCCGCAGATAACCGATGCTGCCCTCCTGGACGTGCAACTGGGTGCGATTTCGGTACTGCCATGGGTCGCTTGGGACAACGCGGATCGGTGGAAGCTCGCGAAGCTTGCCCGTGCGCTCCAGCACTTCCGCGAGAATGATCTTCTTCTGCTGCAGCTGCTTCTCATACGGCATGTGCTGGTACTGGCACCCGCCGCAGACTCCAAAGTAAGGGCATGGACCGGGGATGCGGTCCGGAGACGGCTCGTGCACAGAAAGCAGACGGGCATGCAGCTTGTCGACGGGTTCGGCGCTGACGCGTTCGCCCGGGAGCACCAGTGGTACCAACACCACCCGTGCGCGCGCATCCTCGTCGTCGGAGGGAACCCGGCTGAGTCCGTGGCCGCCGTAAACCAGCTTCTCAATGGTCAGTTCTATAGATTCCGGCACGATAGGATGGTGTTTTCATGAAAGCACGGGTGCTGTCCGGCATTCAGCCCAGCGGAAATCTTCACATTGGAAACTACCTTGGGGCACTTCGGAACTGGGTTAAGATCCAGTCCAGCTACGAATGCATTTTCTGCATCGTGGACTTGCATGCCATCACCGTGTATCAGGAGCCGGCGGCACTCCAGGCCAAGATCCGTGAGATCGCTGCGCTCTTTCTTGCAGCGGGCATCGACCCGACGCAGTCCGCCATCGTCGTGCAGTCCTCGATTGCAGCGCACGCCGAACTCGCCTGGATGCTGACCTGCGTTACTCCAATCGGCTGGCTGTATCGCATGACGCAGTTCAAAGCAAAGTCCGAAGCACAGGAGACTGTCGGCGACGGGCTTCTGCAATATCCCGTGCTGATGGCCGCAGACATCCTGCTCTATCAGGCCAATGTCGTTCCGGTCGGAGACGATCAGTCCCAGCATCTGGAACTTGCTCGCGACATCGCGACGCGGTTCAACTCACTTTATGGTGAAACGTTCGTGATGCCCGCGACGCGTTTGCCCGCAGTCGGCGCACGCATTATGGGCCTGGACGAGCCGGACAAGAAGATGAGCAAGTCCGCCACGGGTTCCGGCCATGCAGTCGCGCTGTTGGACGAGCCTTCCGTGATTCGCAAGAAGCTGATGCGCGCGACCACGGATTCGAATCCACACGTGGACTTTGACACCATGGGACCTGGAGTGCGCAACCTGCTGACAATCCACCAGGCGTTTAGCGACGAGTCCGACGACGCCATGAAATCCCGATTCCACGGGATGCGATACGGCGATCTGAAGAAACAGGTTGCGGAGACCGTGGTCGCGGGCCTTGAGCCACTACAGGCTCGTTATCGCGAGATCACGGCGGACCCGACTTACCTGGACGGTGTGCTCAGCAACGGGGCCGAGCGCGTTGTCCCGCTGGCGAACCAAACGGTCGAACTCGTGAAGTCGAAGATGGGGCTGTACACGCCGGCGCGCTAGATGCCTGCCGGTCCGGTTGACTTTCGGGCGTATGTCCGGCTGCTTCGAGGCAACCGAAACTTTAGGCTTCTATGGCTGGCGCAACTCGTCAGTGAGATCGGAGACTGGCTTTACGCGGTCGCGATCTACAGCCTTGTACTCGAGGTCACGGGCAGCGCTCAGGCCGTCGCGTTTGCATTTGTTCTCCAGGTGTTGCCGCAGTTTTTTGTCTCGCCGGCCTGCGGCGTCCTCAACGATCGCCTGAGCCGGCGGCGGCTGATGATCCTTGCGGACTGGGCACGTGCGGCAATCGTGTTCCTGATGCTGTTCGTCCAGACGCGCGAGGCTCTGCCGCTGCTCTTTGTGCTGTTGTTCGCTGAGACGCTTTTCTGGGCGCTTTTCGAGCCTGGCCGGAACGCGATTATCCCGAACATTACCAGGTCGCCAGAGGAGACTCTCGTCGCCAATGGGCTCTCGGCCACTACATGGAGCTTCGCACTGGCGGCTGGTTCGGCGATCGGTGGGGTTCTGGCCGCGGTGTTCGGCCGAAACGCGGTGTTTGTGATCAACTCGTGCACCTTCATCGCCTCCGCGCTGCTACTCCGAGCAATGCAGGTTCGTGAGCCTCACGTCGAGAACATAGCTTCGTTTCGAGTGCGCGACATATTTGATTTCACGCCGGTGCTGGAGGGTTTGCGGTATGTGCGCCGGGATCCGCGTCTCACGGCGACGCTATTCGTGAAATCGGGCATAGGGTTCCTGGGAGCGAACTGGGTTCTGCTGCCGATCCTTGGCGAGCGTGTCTACCCTCTTCACGTCGCCGGCATGGATCCCAAGTCGGCCGGCATGCTTGGAATGAGCATGCTGATGGGTTGCCGAGGCATCGGTGCACTGGCCGGACCGCTGGTAGCGACCAGGTGGTCAGGCAACGACGAGCGGCGGTTCCGGATCGGGATCACTGCCGGCTTCGTCGCCGCGGGACTCGGCTACCTGACGGTGGGGTGGTCAGGGACCCTGCTCGGGGCCTGCGTTGGCGTCGCGCTGGCGCACGCAGGCGGGTCCACGTGCTGGGTTTACTCGACGACGATGCTGCAGGCGTACACCGAGGATAAGTTGCGGGGACGGGTGTTCTCAACAGAGTTCG
Organism: Bryobacteraceae bacterium; assembly: GCA_035633775.1. GTDB lineage: Bacteria > Acidobacteriota > Terriglobia > Bryobacterales > Bryobacteraceae > JAWXCM01. The sequence continues at coordinate 3,569 of DASQEG010000196.1, read as the reverse complement.
CGTTCCACATGCTCGTGCTTTCGCTCTCGACTTACACAGCCGGCGTGCTCGCCGACAGCGGAGTGTCTGTGAGTACGCTGGCAACCCTCAGGGGCACGGCCGTGCTGGTTCCGGGCGTTGGGTGGGTGATCGCACAGCGGCTCTGGCGTTAGGCGAGCAGACCCTTCACAAGCTCGCCGTGCACATCGGTAAGGCGGAAGTGCCGGCCCTGATACTTAAACGTTAAGCGGGTATGGTCGATGCCAAGGCAGTGCAGAACCGTGGCGTGCAGATCGTGAACGCTGACCGGATTCTCGACTATGTTGTAGCTGAAGTCGTCGGTCGCACCGTAAGTGACACCGCCTTTTATGCCTCCGCCGGCCAGCCAGAGCGAGAAGCAGCGAGGGTGATGATCCCGTCCATAGTTGTCCTCCGTTAGCGTGCCTTGCGAATAGACCGTTCGGCCGAACTCGCCGCTCCAGACAACCAGCGTGTCGTCGAGCATTCCACGCTGCTTCAGATCTCTGATCAGCGCCGCCGACGGCTGGTCCGTTTGTTCGCACTGGGGCCGGATCTCGCGTGGAAGATTGCCATGCTGATCCCATCCTCGATGGAACAGCTGGATGAAGCGCACACCGCGCTCCGCCAACCGACGCGCCAGAATGCAGTTCGCTGCATACGATCCGGGCTTGCGGGCGTCCGGTCCGTACAGATCGAACGTCGACTGCGGCTCGGAAGAGAGATCCGTCAGTTCCGGAACCGACGCCTGCATCCGGAACGCCATCTCGTACTGCGCGATCCGGGTCTGGATCTCCGGGTCGAGCACCTCGCGGGAACGCATCTCGTTAAGCGTGTTCAGCTCGTCGAGAAACTTGCGCCGGGCTTCGCTTGAGTAGCCAGGCGGATTGGACAGATACAACACCGGATCGGAACCGGCACGGAACTTCACGCCCTGATGACGTGTCGGGAGAAAGCCGCTGCCCCAGGCACGGTCGGCCAGGGCCTGCGAGTTACCGGTACCCTGAGAAACCATGACGACAAACGCCGGCAGGTCTTTGTTTTCGCTGCCCAGCCCATACGACAGCCAGGCTCCGATGCTGGGTCTCCCCGCCAACTGGAATCCGGTTTGGAAAAACGTCACAGCCGGATCATGATTGATCGCGTCCGTGTGCATGGACCGAACCACCGCGATGTCGTCCGCGATTGAGGCGGTATGCGGCAGCAGTTCGCTGAACCAGGCCCCGCTCGCTCCGTGCTGCTTGAAGGTGAAGATCGACGGTGCGGTCGGAAATGTCGCCTGATAAGCTGTCATTCCCGTCAGCCGCTGTCCCATACGAATGGACGCGGGCAGGTCCGTCCCGCGCAGCTTAGCGAGTCCGGGTTTCGGATCGAAGAGATCGATCTGCGATGGCGCACCGTGTTGGAACAACCAAATGACGCGCTTCGCTTTGGCTGCGAAATGAGGGATGCCGGGCAGACTGGAACCGTGAAGAACGTGCGACAGGGCAGCGACACCGATCCCGCCGGCCGTGCGCCCGAAGAAATGCCTCCGTGTGAGGAACTCGCGCGTGCTCATTGCTTCGTCACCGCTTCATCGAGGTTCAGAATCAGGCTTGCAACCGATCCGTAGGCGGCCAGTTCCCCGGGAGTCACGGATGCGTCAGGCTTCGCTTCGCCCTGCGCCAGATACTCGCGAGAGCGCGCGGAGTCTGATGCAAAGTAGTCGCGATGCCATGCGAGACTGCGTGCGAGTACGGCGAGCTCTTCGGTTTTCGGCTCCCGTGACAGGACAAGGCGGAAACCATAGCGAAGACGGTCCTCCGGGCTGCTGCCACCTTCGAGCAGCATGCGCTGGCCGATTACGCGGGCCGCTTCGACGAATGTCACATCGTTCATCAGGTTGAGTCCCTGCAACGGAGTGTTCGTTCGCGTCTCACGCACCACGCAGGTCTCGCGCGCAGCTGCATCGAAGTTCATCATCATCGGGGGCGGGATCGTGCGCTTCCAGAATGTGTACAAGCTTCGGCGGTACAGATCGGGGCCCGTGCTCCGGACGTATTCCATGTCCTGCATCGCCTGCTCCTGCCAAAGACCAGCCGGCTGGTAAGGCTTCACCGAAGGTCCGCCGACCGTGGTGTTGAGCAGACCGGCGGCTGTCAGTGCACTATCGCGGATCATCTCAGGCGACAGGCGATGGCGAGGACCCCGCGCGAGCAAGCGGTTGTCGGGGTCCCGCGCCAGCAGCCCGGGCGTGAGCGCTGATGACTGACGATAGGTTGCGCTGGTGACGATCAGCCGGACGAGGCCCTTCATATCCCAGCCGCTCCTGACGAATTCGGTGGCGAGCCAGTCCAGCAGATCAGGGTGTGAGGGCCAGTCACCCTGCAGGCCGAAGTCTTCTGTTGTTCTGACAATGCCCGCCCCGAACATCATCTGCCAGATCCGGTTGACAGCAACGCGTGCCGTTAACGGATTCTCGGCGTTTGCGACCCAGAGTGCCAGGCCCAGGCGGTCGTTCGGTGAACCCGGAGGAAGTGGTCCTAGGATGTCGGGAGTGCCGCGATCGACCGTCTCTCCCGGTTTGTCGTACGCTCCGCGAATGAGGAGGTGCGCGGGCCGGGGCTTCGGGTTTTCGCGCATCACCATCACCGTGGGAAATGTGCGCTGCAACTTCTCCAGCTTGCGCTCCAGTGCGAGTTTGGTCGCCCAGGCTTCCTTAGCCGTTTGTGGAGCTTCGTGATTCAGCCACTGCGATCTGAAAGCAAAGTTCTCGACGGCACGTCGCGTCTGCGAAGGTTTAGCGGCAATGGAGCTAAGGTCCTGCCGCAACGCCATCGCCCGGATCTCGGTTGGCGGAAGCACACGGTCGTAGATTCGGAGCGACTCCATGTGGCCGCGGAACCGGCGCTCGGGCCCCCAGCCTGCGCCGACGCGTAATGGTTGCGAGAACTTCCTGCCAGCGTTGCCGAACGGCCGGTACAAAGAGTCCAGCAGAACCTTCAGCGCGGCTGGCTCGCCATCGACGTAGACCCGTACACCCGCAGCGCTGACGGTTCCGTCGTAGGTGACGGTGACATGGTGAACCCGGCCCGGCTCGATCACCTTCTGCTCGGTCTCGACGCGAATTGCATCGTCCGCGTAGGCGCTGGTCAGGTGCACGTGCACCTTGCCGCGATCGAGGTGCACGCCGTAACCTTTACCCTTTTCGTTCTCCACCATCCGGCTGACAATGGAGCCGTCGTCCGTGTCCGGGCGGATATCGGCCGCAATCGACCATGGCTCCGTGATCTCGAAGTTTGCTGCCGTCCCGCCGTCCACGAATCGGCTGCCGTCGAACTCGGCTGAAGGGAAAGCGGCAACCTGCCCGCTCGTCGCCGCCCAGCGTCCGGCAATGCTCACGGATGCCCGCGGAGAATACTTCGCGAGTGTTGCGTCCGCTGCTTCGATCATTCTCTGAAGAGCTTCAGCCGATTGCCGTTGCTCGGTGAGAGGAGCTGCGATCACGGGCGGAGAATTGCCGTACTTCATCGCGCGGCCCATTTCCGGGACGTTGTTGAAGTACGCAAACATGCGATAGAAATCACGCTGCG
>DASQEG010000195.1:0-3774 GCA_035633775.1 Bryobacteraceae bacterium | reverse complement strand
GAAGGTGTTTCCCGCCGCGGCCATTCAGGACGGTTACCGCCTCGGCCTCAGACACTTTGGCGAGAACTACGTCCAGGAGTTCGAGGGTAAAGCGGCCGCTGTCAAGGAGCTTCGGGATGCCGTCTTCCACCTGATCGGGCGCTTGCAATCGAACAAGGCCGCGCGCGCCTGCGAGCTCTTCGACAGCATTCAGACCGTCGATAGTCCGAAGCTCGCCCGGCGGCTTGCCGACTGCGAAAAGCCTCTCGATGTCATGATCGAGGTCAAGCTTTCGGAAGAGGAAAGTAAGCATGGCGCTGATCCGGCGCAGCTTGGGGACCTGATCGGCAACATCCGCGAGCACCCGAACCTGCGGCTACTCGGTCTTATGACCATGCCGCCGTGGTCGGAGGACGTCGAAACCTCCCGTCCATACTTCCGTCAACTGCGTGAGCTTGCCGGCCTTCACGGACTCAGCGGTCTCTCAATGGGCATGTCGCACGACTTCGAGGTTGCAATCGAAGAAGGGTCGACGCACATTCGAGTGGGCACAGCACTCTTCGGGCGCAGGCAGAGAAAGTGAACGTCCCGGCGTGGTTCCATGCTCCGCTGCCGCCCGCATCCACGGCGGTCGCGGATCATGCGCTTGAGCTTGTGCATGTGATCGGGCATCTGCCTGCCCGCTATCCGCTGTATCATCTGGGCAACAACGCTCTTCACATCGGGATCTACCAGCGTGCCCTCCAGCATCCGGGTGTGGTCGTGCTGCACGATGTCGTGCTTCATCACATGATGCTGGGCTGGCTGAGACAGGAGGAGTACATCTCGGAATTCGTCTACAACTTCGGTTCCTGGAGTGAGGAAGCAGCGCAGCAGTTGTGGCGGGAACGAGGGCGTTCCGCGGTACATCCGCGGTACTTCGACTTTCCCATGATCCGGCGCGTCTGCGAATCATCGGTGGCCGTTGTCGTTCACAATCCTGCAGCGGCACGAATCGTGCGGAAGCAGGTTCCGACAGTGCCGGTACACGAGATTCCTTTACTCAACATGCCGAAGGCGCCAGCGCGGGCCGTGGAGGCCCTGTCTTTGCGCCTGTCATTCGGCCTCGATCCGGGCCGCTCTCTATTCGGTGTATTCGGATACCTGCGGGAGACGAAGCGGATCGATACGGCCATTCGAGCTTGTGAGGCGGCCGGAGCTTCGCTAATCGTGGCGGGCCATTGCTCAAGGGAACTGGCTGCCTCGCTCGGGCCGTTGCTGACGCGTCCACATGTCCGGCGCGTTGAATTTCTTCCTTCCGCCGCCTACCGTGCTCTGATGTATTGCGTGGACGGCTGCATCAACCTTCGCTCACCGTCCACAGGAGAGACCTCGGCCGGTGGATTGGACGTCATGGCATGCGGCAAGCCCGTGCTCTACACAGCGTCGGGTGAGACCGAGAGGTTCCCGCCCGGCGCCTGCGTTCGCGTTGAGCCCGGACTTTCCGAGTTCGACAATCTCGTCGATGCACTGGTGTGGCTAAACAGATATCGCAGCGATGCCCGTGAAGTTGGGCGCTCGGCTGCCGAATACGTGCGGACCTGTCACGGTCCGGCGCCTGTGCTCGAGCGATACGCGGAGGTCCTGACCTGAGGCGCCTCACTGCACTGGCGGTATGCGCAGCGGTAGTCCTGGCTGAACAGAGCTTCGTGTCGCGCGTGCCGATGCGTGATGGCGTACGGCTGGCGACAAGCGTGTTTCTGCCCTCTCCGACGGGCCGGCACCCCGTGCTGCTCGTTCGCACGCCCTACGGCAAAGGAAAGGATCTACTTCCCGGGTATCACCTGTTTCTGAAAAGCGGCTTCGCTATCGTGGTGCAGGACGTTCGTGGGCGATATGACTCTGAAGGTCATTTCCGGGCCTTTACTCAGGAGATGAACGACGGGGATGACACCCTGACGTGGATCGCGAAACAGCCCTGGAGTACGGGACGCATCGGCATGGTCGGCGGCTCGTATCTGGGGATCGCACAATGGCGTGCGGCGCTGTCCGGGAACCCGCATCTGGCGGCGATCTTTCCGGTGGTAGCCGGCGCCGATGAATATAAAGATCGCTTCTATTCGCCTGGGGGTGGATTTAAGGTCGGACACAGATTGCTGTGGACGGCCGACAATCTCCGGGCACCCGGATTCCAGCCGCCGCCCTTTGAAGAGTTCGTCCGGCACCTTCCGTTGCGCACCGCCGATCAGATCGCCACCGGGCGCGCAGTGGATTTCTGGCAGGAAGCGCTGAACCATCCGTCTTACGATTCATGGTGGCGCGCCCGCAGCACGTTCGAGCGCATCGCGTCCGTGCGTGTTCCCGCGTTCATTGTGGGCGGCTGGTACGACAACTATGTCGAAAGCGACCTCGCTGCCTGGGTTGCACTGCGGAAGCACTCAACGGCACACCGCATCGTGATCGGCCCGTGGGGTCACAGCATGACAGAGCGATTTACCTCCGGCATCACTTTCGGTCGCGACTCCTATATGCCGGTGCGCCGAACGCAGCTTCGGTGGTTTCAGCACTGGATGAATGAACCTCAGCCGGCGCGTGAGTTTCCGGGTGGCCCGGTGCGGCTGTTCGTCATGGGCATCAACGAATGGCGTGACGAGTCTGCCTGGCCGCCGGTTGATGTCAGGTACATGCCGCTGTACCTGCACAGCACAGCGGGAGCAAACAGCCTGGGCGGAGATGGAGTTCTGGATTGGCAGGTGCCCACGCGCCCGGGTCGGGACACCTTTGTCTACGACCCACGGAATCCCGTGCCGACGCGGGGCGGTGCCGTCTGCTGCAACCCAAAGATTTTTCCGGACGGACCTATGGATCAGCGGGATGTCGAAACGCGGTCGGATGTACTCGTGTACACGACGGCACCGCTGCGCGACGATCTTGAGGTCACCGGTCCCGTGACAGTGGTTCTTCGCGTTGCCACTACCGCACCGGATACGGATTTTACGGCCAAGCTGGTGGACGTTTTTCCCGACGGCCATGCTCGCAATCTCTGCGACGGCATGCTTCGACTTCGGTATCGTGAAGGCCTGAGCTCTCCGCGGCTGGCCCGGCCAGGCGAGGTGTACAGCATCAACATCGGTGCTGGGGTCACCAGCAACGTCTTCCGCCAGGGCCATCGCATTCGCCTCGAGATTTCGAGCAGCAATTTTCCGCGATTCGATCGAAATCTGAACACAGGCAGAGCGAACGCCGATGAACGCGAGATACGCGTTGCGCGGCAGAAGGTTCTGCATGGCGGTGAGGGCGCATCTCACGTTCTTCTGCCTGTTGTACCGAAAAGGCGGCCGTAGCGCGCTAAGTTGATTTCGCGTCAAAAAGCATATGCGAATACTCCTTACAGCAGCGCTTTTCGGGTCGCTCGCGTTCGGGCAGGTTCCTGAGCTGCGGCTGCAGAGAATCGCTTCCGGGTTTCAGAATCCTACGGCAATCGCCCCCCTGCCGGATATGTCAGGCGATATGTTGGTTTTGGAGCAGGCCGGCCGGGTTCGTCTGATCCGGAATGGGGTTGTCTCGGCGCAGCCGGTAATCACGCTTACCGACATCATGTCGGGCGGCGAAAAGGGTCTGCTGGGTATCGCATTTCCTCCCGGTTTAAACGCCAAACGATACTTTTATCTAAGTTTCACCGATGCGCAAGGTCACTCGCGGGTATCACGGTTCCGGCTGAACGCGGACGGAACACGCGCTGATCTCTCGTCTGAAGAGAAGATCCTGACCATAACGCGAACGAGGGCCAACCACAACGGCGGTGGCATCGAATTC
>DASQEG010000194.1:0-8662 GCA_035633775.1 Bryobacteraceae bacterium | reverse complement strand
CCGAAGGCGCGGGGACACGCGCGCCGCACCTCCAGGGCTGTCATAATCATATTCAGCTTGGGGTATCCTTCCTCGCACCGTTCCAGCATCTGCTCGGGAGTAAGGCGGACCAGATCGTCGAGCATGGCCGTGCGGCAGGAGTAATCGACCGGGCGCCGGTTATCGGGATCCACCAGGCTGGTGGTCCAGATCTCCGTGCCCTGATAGATGTCCGGTACGCCCGGCGCAGTCATTCGAATCAGGGTCTGCGTGAGTGAGTTGATGCGGCCGGGCCAGATGAGCGGCCGTACGAACCGCTCGAAATCCGTACGGAACTCGTCATCTGCGAGCACGCCAGTGACGAACCGCTTCAGAGCCTCGTCGTACTTCGGGTCGGGATCGATCCACGAGGTGTACGTCTTGGCTTCCCGCGATGCCTTCTCCATATAATTCACAATGCGATCGGTCTCCGCCGGCCAGGCTCCAAGGAGCGTTTGATACAGCAGGTATTCCGAGTTGCGGTCGGGCCAGTCGCCAGAGCGATGGCGACCGTTGTGCTCCGACCAGCGCTGTACGGCCGCTCTCCAGTCTTCGGGAATCTCGGCGAGCAGATGGATCCGGCACCGGACGTCTTCAGACCGCTTTGTGTCGTGAGTTGAGGTCGCCAGCATCGCCTCAGGCCATCTCTCCTGGGCTTCCGTCATCGCACGATGGAAGTCGTCCAGCGTTAACCCGAAGTGTCCAGGGTTGCCGCCGACCTCGTTTAAGGATGACAGCCGGTTGTAGACATAGAAGCTGGTATCCTCGACACCTTTCGCCATCGCCGGGCCCGTGAACTGCTGAAATCGCATCACGAACTCGACTTCCTGATCGCCAGTGATGTCCAGCAGCAATGTTGCTCCAAGGAAGTCGAAGAGGTCCGCGTCAAGGTCGGGCCTTCTGCTCTTCGCCTTCCCAATCGCTTCGTTCACATACTTCCGGTCGTCGTCGTGAACCTCACGCGTTTCCGCGCGAACATAGGTCCGATAGACGGGCATGCAAGCGATCACTTCACGCAGCGCATGATGGATATCATGCCGTGTGAAGTCGCGGTACCGGCGATGTCGCTCGCAAACATCCATGAACTGCGCCGTGAGCCGGTTTACATCAGCGCCGAGCGTTCCGCGCAGCAGCTGATGCTTTCGCTCGAGTACCAGCTCGTCGTAGTTGCTGCTGCATCCAGTGAACTCGGTGTAGAGACGTGTCAGCGGCTCCTCACCAGCGGGGTCAACCAGCAGCGAGTCGACACGGTACAGAAAGTCGTAGCCAGTAGTTCCCGCGACAGGCCAGTCTTTCCGAAGCTCTTCACCGGGTTCAAGAATCTTTTCTGCCACGATCCATGCGTCTGGGAACGCCTGGCGCAGCCGACGAAAATATTCGGCAGGATCGCGCAAGCCGTCCGGGTGGTCGATGCGAATCCCGTCCAGCAGCCCCTCCCTGAGCCACTGGAAGACACGCGCGTGCGTTGCCTGAAACACGTGCGGGTCTTCGGCGCGAACGCCTGCGAGGGTGTTGATGTCGAAAAACCTTCGGTATCCGAGTTCGCGTCCGGCAGTACGCCACCAGGCGAGACGAAAATTCTGAAGCGCCATGATGGCATCGACCGCATCGGGGTCCCGGTTTAGCTCGTTGAGCACGCGATCGATCGCCTGAGCAACGACAGGTTCACCTGAGCACAACTCCGCCAGCTGACGCGAGATGACTTCCTTATCGCGGTGCCGCCGCGAAAGACTAGCGAGGTCCGTTGCTCGAGCGGAGGGCAGCAGCCGCAGAGCATCAGCCAGGAATGCAAGCTGATCGGAGTCACATAACGTGGCAGCCCTCGTCAGGGCGTCGCCCATCGACTTCGGAGCAACAGGCAGGGTGTTTTCGAAGTATCGCCAGACGAACTTTCCGCCTTCCCTAACGAGCGTCAGTTCACCGTTCTCGAGAACGCGACCGTAGTGATCGCCGAGGATGGGCACCAGCACCAGGTTATGCAGCCTTGCCTCCGGCGGCTCCCAGTCCACGTCGAAGTACGACGCGAACGGGCTGGAGGGTCCATTCTCCAGCACATCCCACCACCAGCGGTTCCCGCGTTCTCCCACGGCCATGTGATTGGGCACGATATCGAGAACCTGTCCGAGTTTAAGGTGCTTGAGCTCTTCAACGAACTCGGCGTGAGCTTCCTCGCCTCCGAGCTCTTCGTTCACACGATTGTGATCGACGACATCGTAGCCATGGGTGCTGCCTTTCGCCGCCTGAAGGTAAGGTGAGCAGTACACGTGAGACACGCCCAGCTTCGCGATATACGGCGCAACTGCGCGTGCATCGTCGAAAGTGAACTGCCCGTGGAGCTGGATGCGATAGGTTGCCAGCGGAGTCATGAGTTCAACGAGCAAGACGCATTCCACCGGACAAGCTGGACACGCGAATCACGGTTACGTCGGTGCGAGTTTCGCCTTTTGGGATCTTACACGTGACAGGTCACTGATCTAAACACTCCGGAGGCTCATGGCTCGCACGGTACTGCCAGGAAGACCCTACCCGCAGGGCGCTACCTGGGATGGAATGGGCACTAACTTCGCAATTTACTCGGAACATGCCGAGGGTGTGGAGTTATGTCTGTTCGAAAACATGAATGATAGGGAAGCCGAATCGTATCGAGTGGTGGAGGTTACGGGTAATATCTGGCACATCTACCTGATTGGCATCAAACCCGGCCAACTCTACGGATATCGCGTTCACGGGCCTTACGACCCGGAGCGGGGACATCGATTCAACCCCTCGAAGCTTCTGCTCGACCCGTATGCGAAGGCAATCGCCGGTCAGGTGAACTGGGAAGCCCCGGTTTTCGCCTATAAGCTCGGGGACGAAGCTCAGGAGTTCACGCGTTGCGATGAGGACAGCTCGTGGGGCATGCCGAAGGGTGTTGTAACTTCATCGCACTTCGAGTGGGAGAATGATCGTCCTCCACTGATCCGGCTCGATGAGTCGATCATCTACGAGGTCCACGTAAAAGGGTTTACCCAGCAGCTGGACGAGATCCCCGAGGAACTCCGCGGAACCTACGCGGGGCTTGCCTCACCTCCGGCACTGGCTTACCTGAAGAAGCTGGGAATCACCGCAGTCGAACTGCTCCCTGTACACGACTTCCTGCACGACAAGACGCTGGTTGACCGAGGCCTTCGCAACTATTGGGGCTACAATACCCTGAATTTCTTCGCTCCGCACGCCGGCTACGCCAGCACCGGCGACACCGGTGAGCAAGTTGCGGACTTCAAGGCGATGGTCAAGGCACTTCACGGTGCCGGCATCGAAGTCATCCTGGATGTCGTGTACAACCACACAGCCGAAGGCAACCACCTCGGACCAACCCTCAGCTTCAAAGGTGTCGATAACCTTACGTACTACCGGACAGTCGCCGATCAGCCCCGGTACTACATGGATTACACCGGAACTGGTAACACCCTGAATGCTCGCCATCCACAGGTACTCAAGCTGATGATGGACAGCCTGCGGTACTGGGTTACCGAGATGCACGTCGACGGCTTCCGGTTCGATCTTGCGGCTGCACTGGCGCGCGAACTTCACGATGTGGACCGGCTGTCGGCCTTCTTCGACGTGATCAACCAGGACCCGATCGTTTCCCAGGTCAAGTTGATCGCCGAGCCCTGGGACGTTGGCGAAGGTGGGTATCAAGTCGGTAATTTCCCTCCCTTATGGGCCGAGTGGAATGGACTGTATCGCGACACCGTGCGGCGGTACTGGAAGGGTGACGAGGGCGTGCTCTCGGAGCTTGGCTATCGCCTTACCGGATCCAGTGATCTGTACCAGCGTGACGGTCGGAGGCCTTCGGCCAGCATCAACTTCGTTACGGCACACGACGGCTTCACGCTGCACGATCTGGTGAGCTACAACGATAAGCACAACGAAGCAAATGGGGAAGAGAACCGGGACGGCGCAAATGACAACGAGTCCTGGAATCACGGCGTCGAAGGTCCAACGAACGATGCCCGGATCATCGAACTGCGCGAGAGGCAAAAGCGGAACTTCATGGCCACCCTGCTGCTCTCGCACGGCGTCCCGATGATCTGCGGCGGCGATGAGATCGGCAGAAGCCAGCAGGGAAACAACAACGCGTACTGCCAGGACAATCAAATCTCCTGGTACAACTGGAAGCTCGATGATGCTGCCAAACACATGCTGGAATTCACGCGGATGCTCATCGACCTGCGAAAGGAACATCCCAACCTGCGGCGGCAGAAATTCTTCCAGGGCCGACGCATCGACCCGCGGAAGGGAATGGACGTGGAAGTCGGCGGTCGCCACTTTCAGGACATCACGTGGCTTCGTCCGGACGGCGGGGAAATGACGGAAGAAGAGTGGAACCTCGGATGGGTGCGCTGCTTTGCCGTCCAGCTCAGCGGCAAAACTCTCGACCACGTGAACGCGCTCGGCCAGCGTGTCGATGACGAGACATTCCTGATCATGTTCAACCCGCACTGGGAGCCGATCCAGTTCTATATGCCACCGGCACAGACAGCAGCCGGGTGGAAGCTTCTGTTCGATACCCGGATCGTCGAGGAGTGCACGATCGCGACATGCGAACCCTATCAGCTCCTCGAGCGATCACTTGCGGTTTTCACTGAGGTGCAGGATACGGAGTGATAATACAGTATGGCTCGTATGTTTCGTTACATAACCTGTGTTCTGGTAGCTGCAACTGCACTCCTGGCGGCGGATGTTGACGGCAAGTGGAAAGGGTCAGCCCTGCGCTCGGATGGATCGAAGGAGACCGAGGTTTACTTCGAACTTAAATCTGACGGCGCGAAGGTGAGCGGTGTTGCCGGTGAGACAGATGTCGAAACCGTTCCAATCGTAAACGGCAAGCTTGACGGCGGCAACGTGCAATTCGAAGTGATCGCGAACGAGGCCAGATACAACGTCACGCTTACGGCCGAAGGCGACACGATGAAGGGCTCGGCAACGCGTACGGCAGACGGGCAGACTTCTGCGCCCGTGAAGCTCGAGTTAAAGCGGGTAACTCAGTAGCCCTACTTTGCAGACAACCTCGCACGGAACGGATTGAAGTCAGTGTGACTGTCGAGGATATCCACACCCTCGGCCCGCTTCAGTCCGTTCACCACCAGATATGTCAGCGGAGTAGCAGCAGCCTCGTACAGCACCTTGGCCAGATAACCTGACACGATCACCCGAATCAGGTCCTCATTCCTCATCACGCCTCCGAACGCCAGAACCATCACCAGCACGGTATCGACGAGCTGACCGACCGCGGTTGAGCCAATCGTCCGCATCCAGAGGTGCCGGCCGCGAGTGACCAGCTTCAGTTTCGCCATCGTGTACGAGTTGACGAACTCACCCGCCCAGTAGGCTGCGAGGCTGGCCGCAACCAAGCGAGGCAGGAACCCGAGCACCGTGGCATACGCCTCCTGATGCGGCCAGCCGGGGGATGCCGGCAGGGCGACGATCGCCATGGAGATGACGGCCATCAGTGCGGATGCAAAAAAACCATTCCAAATCGCTCGTCTCGACCCGGCGTACCCGTAAACCTCAGTAAAGATGTCACCGAAGATGTACGTGAGCGGAAACAGCAGTTGAGCGCCGCTCAGCCGAAAGGGACCGATGTCGATAAGCTTGGGCGCAACGATGTTCGAAACCAGCAACACCGCGACGAAGGCCGAGACCAGGATGTCGTAATACCGGAAATGCTCTGGATATTCAGTTGTCAAAGATCTCATGAAGTCGGTTGTCGGGTTACCAGGCTCAGTCGGCGTCGGTGCTCCACTGCTGTTCGAGGATGCGCGAGTACTCGCCGGACGCGAACAGCTCAAAGCGAAAATCCTCGGAACGAATGCGGTGGAACTCTCGGGACGAGCGCCAGGTTGTGTACAACTGGTCGGCAAAATAGTGGTAATTGACGGTGAATTCGGGAGTGATGTCGGTCTGTCGCGGAACTTCCGCAAACACGGAGTTCAACCCGATCGCACGAGCGAAGATGGCGCGGTAATCCTGCACGCCCCACTCGCCCAGCTTTTCGCGAATGCCTGGCGGAGGATCGTCGATCAGCATCTGCGCGAAGCTTTGCGCCGCGACGCCGCTCTCGCGCAGGTCCGGCTCCCGCTGCACGATTTCAACGCACTGCTCGATCCAGCGCAGGACATCTTTACCGACATAGAACAGCATCCGTATCTCACAGAACCGGCCGTCCAGGATCAGCCGTTCGAGCTGGTCCATCGTGTAATCTTCGGAGGGCAGCAGGCCCTGAAGCATAAGGCTGGCCCGCGAACTCAGGACAAGCTTGTTGGGACTGGATGCATCCGAGAAGGGATGCAGGATTAAAGGCGGCAGCTTGCGGATGCGATCCGCTTTGTAGTACGCAGGCATCATCGCTCCTCTTATCGGGCCATCTCCTGCCCCGCGAGAGTATTTTTCCGCTTGTCCTTCGGCAAAATGGGCAAGAGCCGGTCCGGCATCTCTGCTAAAGCTCGAACCACGGAGCCCGCGAGTTCGGCTACCCGTGCCGTACTCCTGCCGTCAATCTTGTCTGCGGCATCGGTTGGGCGGTGATAATCGGCATGCAGCCCAGTGAAGAAAAAAAGGACGGGCAAACCCCGCGCACGGAAAACGGTGTGGTCACTGGATCCGTAAACGGCATCCTCCCTCATTTGCAACTCCAGATGGTGCTCCTTCCCAAGTTGCCCGAGTAATTTTAGCAGTCCAGTGCCCGAGTTGGCGCCGCCTATCGTGAGCCTGTTTTCGCGCAATTTGCCCACCATGTCGAGATTTGCCATCGCGACCGCGTTCGCAAGGGGCAGGGCGGGGTAGTGGCCGTAGTTTGTTGAGCCGAGAAGGCCCAGCTCCTCGCCCGAGAACGCGAGGAACAGTACGCCACGCCTCATCTGAGGCTGGCGGGAGAACCACCGCGCCAGCGAGACCACCGCCGCGGTGCCGGAAGCATTGTCGTCCGCTCCAGGATGGATCGTCCCTGACTGGTCCTGAGCCATGGAGAACTGCTCGCCCGCTCCCAGGTGGTCATAGTGCGCTCCAGCGATGACATATTCGTCTGTCCGTCCAGGGAGGTAGGCTCCGACGTTGGCAGCTTCGATCTGCCGACTGGTTAGATCGGTGACCAGCCGCGCCTTTATCGAGGGTGCGAACGCAAACGATTGCGGCTGCAGGCTCTCGTCGATCCTGCGCTGGGCGGCCCCGAAATCGTGCCCGCCGGCCTCGAACCAGCGTGCAACGATGTCCGGGCTTACCTGCACCACCGGTATTCCCACACTGCCCGGGCCCGGAAGTGCTGTGAAAGCTTCGAGCCCTGATGCAGCACCGCCGTGGTTCGCGGAGTCGGCGACGATCAGCAGCGCTGCCGCACCGCGATCCCGCGCGACCAGCGCCTTGCGCAGAATCTGCGAGTGCTCCGAGTAGATGCGGCCTTCGAAAACACTTTCCGAATCGTACTCCTGCGGCTCGTGTTTCATGATCAGCACGACACGGCCGCGGACGTCCAGTCCCGTGTAGTCGCTATACCCGCATTCGGGAGCGTCGATCCCGTAACCGGCAAAAGTTAGATTCCCCTCAACGCGCGCAGCGGTTGACATGGGCAGGGGAGCATAATCCGTGTGCAAACGCAGCTCATCTGTGCCGCAGCCCCCGCACACCAGCGCGTTGTGGGATCCCAAAGCCGCATCTACGGTGATCGGAAAGGCTTGTCGCCAGCTACCGGAGAACGCCGGCTGCAGACCGGCACGGGCAAACTCGCGTTCGATCCACACTGCGGCGCGGTCAAGCCCCGGCGTACCGGCTCCGCGACCCGTCATCTCGGGCGCAGTCAGAGTTTCGATACCCGCCATCAATTCGCGTGCGGAGATTCTGACGGGCCGAAGGTCGGCTCGTGCTCCGATCAGCAGGCTGCCGGCACAAAAAGCAGCCGCACACGCCAGCAGATTGCGGTTCACTTGGACGTGCTTGGAGAGACGGGCACCTTCAGCTCACAGCACTTCTCGCCGCCGCCATGAGTCTTCGCATACGCGACTTCGTGGTCGATGATGCTCTTCAACTGGTTCCATGGGACCTGCCCGACCACCCGCCGGCCGTTGACGAACATCGTCGGCGTGGAGTTCACACCGAGTGTCCTGGCCTCCGTCATCGCCCTGTTGACCTCGGCTTCAGTGGCCTTCGTATCTATGCAGGAAGCCAGTTGCACGGGTTCAAGGCCTTTCGTCTTCGCGAATTCTTCCACTTTCGTCTTCAAATTCTCGGGGTTGAATTGCGCCTGATTGGCGAACATCCAGTCGTGGTAATCCCAGAATGCTGCGGGCTTCTGGCGAAAAACGCACCGGCCGGCGATGGCAGCCGGCTTTGCCCAGGGATGGATCTGCTCCAGCGGAAAGTCCTTGAAGTATACGCGTACCTGCTCCGGGTATGCCTTGGCGACGTCTTCCCGCAAGACCCGAGCCTCTTCCTTACAGAAGGAGCACTGAAAGTCGCTATAGACAACGATGACGACAGGCGCACCCGGCTGCCCGAAGCTCGGCTGCAGATCGGTCACGATCCGATCGCGATCGGCTGCATAGGGATGCTGCTGGACGTCGAACACCTGGCCCTGAATGATGCGTCGGCCATCGCTCGAGACGGAGAA
>DASQEG010000193.1:0-3839 GCA_035633775.1 Bryobacteraceae bacterium | reverse complement strand
AACTCTGCAGCAGGAGCAGGTCCTTCCATCGCAAGCCGTCTTCGGGGCTGTGCTCGATCGCGTTTTGGCGAATCACCCTCTCGAGGATGTGCTCAAAATGTCGGCAACGCTTATGGAACTGCACCTTGGGCTCTCCGACTGCTCGGTGCGTGTTCCTGGGTCGGCCTCTCCGGCCGAGGCGGCGAGGAAAGTGCGCGACCTTCGATCGGCCGACGGAGCGTTACTGGCGACGGTTAGCGCCTCCTCCGACGCAAAAGACGCACAATCGGAGAATCAGCTCGACCAGGTTTGCCGTATTCTGGCCCATGCTCTGGAGCACGAGAAGCTTCGAGCTGAGGTCCAGCGGCAGGCGATGATTGACTCGGTTACCGGGCTGGTCAACCGGGAAGCGTTTGAGGATGCCATCGCTGCTGCGCTGCCCGATTCGCTTGCCGTCATCTGGCTGGGGCTCGACCGCTTCAAAGAGGTCAACGAAAGCCTGGGTCACGCGGCAGGTGACGAGCTGCTCCGGAAAGTAGCTGAGAGGCTGAGAGCTGAAGCTCCCCCGATGGCGACACTTGGACGCATGGGCGGCGACGAATTTGCTCTTGTAGTGCCAGGGGCCAATCAGGAAGGGGCGGCTGCGCTGGCCCAGCGGCTTGTTGACCGGCTCTCGCCACAGTTCGTGACCAGTGGTTCAGAGGTCTACGTCACCGCCAGCGTCGGCATATCGGTCGGTCCCGAGCATGGCGCTACCGCTGCCGAACTCCAGCAGAACGCCGACACCGCCATGTATGAGGCAAAGTGTCGGGGACGCGGTTCAGTGGTCGCATACACATCAGCAGCGGGCGAAGCCGCCCGAACTCGCCTGGAACTCGGTCGGGACATGCGCCGTGCGCTGACGAACAAGGAGTTCGAGCTTCATTTCCAGCCCCAGGTTGATCTCGAAGGAGAGGTGCGCTGCTTTGAAGCGCTAGTGCGCTGGCGCCATCCGGTCAAAGGAATGCTGTTGCCCGGAAGCTTTATCGATCTGGCAGAGGAGACGGGCCTGATCGTACCGCTGGGCGTGTGGGTGATGGAGGAGGCATGCCGAAAGTGCGCGCTTTGGAACGCGCATCGCGAGACCCCGGTAAAGGTTGCGGTGAATGTGTCTGCCCTTCAGTTTTACGGCTCAGACATGGCCCAGGTTGTCCGGGGCGCGCTGGAGCGAAGCAACCTGGCACCGGAGCTGCTTGAGATCGAGCTGACGGAAAGCTTGCTGCTCCGCGACAGTCAGAAATGCATCGAGGACCTTGCTTCGTTGCGCAACATCGGTGTCAGCCTGGCGATCGACGACTTCGGTGCGGGCTATTCCTGTCTCAGCTACCTGCAACGACTCCCCGTTGATGTGCTGAAGATCGACCGGTCGTTCTTCCTGAAGCACCGTGAAGAGAAGTCGACGACGGCGGTAGTGGCAGCCATCACCGGAATGGCTCACGGACTCGGGCTGCAGGTGGTTGCTGAAGGCATCGAGGAGCCGCATCAGATGGCTGTTCTTCGCCGCCTGCGGGTGGATCTCGTGCAGGGTTACCTTTTCGGGCGGCCGCGTCCCATTGCGGACGCGGAACATGTGTAACGCTTAGTGCCGCCGGCCAGATGGCCGACAGATGCCGCGCCCGCTTCCTCGAACGAATTCAATGAGGTGTCGAACCTCAGGTCCGGCACCGTCTGTCTCCATTTGCACCAGCGCCTCATCCAGCTTCAGCCCGCTCCGATACAGGAGGCGGTATGCGCGCTTCAACTCCTTAATGGACGACGCGGAAATGCCGGCTCGCTCAAGCCCAACCGAATTCAGGCCGACAGGTTCTACGTTGAACCCGGAGTAAAGGAAGTAAGGAGGAACATCGGCGTTCACCCGGGTATTGCCGCCGATCATGGCGAGAGAGCCGATCTTCGAGAACTGGTGGATGACCACACCGCCTGAGATGAACGCGCAATCCTCCACTTCGACGTACCCTGCGACAAGAGCGCAGCTGGCGATGACGGCGTGGTTTCCGATGCGGCAGTTGTGGGCGATATGCCCCGCAGTCATGACGTAGTTGTCATCTCCGATCTCGGTGACAGACTCCGGTTTCGTACCGCGTGAGATCGTGTAATGTTCCCTGATTCTGTTGCCGTTGCCGATTCGAAGATAGCTCCGCTCGCCTGTGAACCGCTTGTCGAGCGGATCGGTTCCGAGCACGGTGCACGCCGAGATTTCGTTGCAATCCCCGAGAGTGGTCCACCGTTTTACGAACACGTACGGCTCGAGACGGCACCCGCGGCCGACCTTTACGTCGCTCTCGATGACACAGAACTCGCCGATGTGTGTTGCGGGACCGATTTCCGCATCAGGATGTACCCTCGCCGTTGGCGCCACGACGGCGGACGGGTGGATGCCCATGTGCTTGTATCATACAATCCGGAGGCGAAATGTTCGTTCGCGATCTGGCCGCGAGCCTGGGCCTGAGCTTCGAAGGGAACGGCTCAGCCGACGTTCGGACGGCCGCGCCGGTGGAGTCGGCAGGGCCTTCAGAGCTTGCCTTCGCGACGGGCGCCAAAGGCCTTGCAGCGGCGCGAACCTCCTCAGCCGGTTGTCTCATTGTGCCCAAATCGTGGTCGCCACTGAGCGGCCAGACAATCATTCGCGCAGATCAGCCGCGGGCGGCGTTTGCGGCAGCTCTGGTGCTGCTCTACCCGCCAGCCGACATTGTGCCGGGTTGTCATGAAAGTGCCGCCGTCGACCCCACGGCCAATATTCATCCTGGCGCGCAGATTGGACCCTACGTGACGGTCGAGGCCGGTGCCAGTATCGGGCGCGCCTTCGTCGGCCATGGCTGCTACGTTGGCAACGGAGCAGAGATCGGAGACGGTACGCGCCTCCACTCGCATGTCTCTCTTCATCAGGGCGTCACCGTTGGCAAACGCTGCGTTCTTCACTCGGGCTGCGTAATCGGTGCTGACGGGTTCGGATTCGTTCTCGATGACGGTGGGTACAGGAAGTTCCCTCAGGTGGGGACCGTGCGCATAGAGGATGATGTCGAAATTGGCGCGAACAGCTGTGTGGACCGAGCGGCCCTCGGTGTCACCCGTATTGGGCGCGGCACTAAGCTCGACAACCTGGTGCATATCGCACACAACTGCGATATAGGAATGCACGTGGTCATCGCTGCGCAGACCGGGCTTTCGGGTGGGGTGACCGTCGGCGACTACGCTGTCATCGGAGGGCAGGTCGGGATTGGCGACAAGGCGCGGATCGAGTCTCATGCAGTGCTCGGCTCCGGGTGCGGAGTTCTGACTTCCAAGGTGGTACGACCGGGTGAACCCGTGTGGGGGACACCTGCCCGTCCGTTGCGACAGCATCTGCGGCAACTCGCCGAACTGAACCGTGTCGGGGAACTAAGAGAAGAGATCAAGGCGCTGCGTCAGCGCCTGGACGACCTGGCTGGCAGATCATGATGGTGCTTGTCGGCGGTCAGTCACGCAAGGCAGGAAAGACCACGGTAGTTTGTGACATCATCCGGGCCACACCAGAAGCACGCTGGGTTGCTGTGAAGATCTCTCCTCACACTCACGACCAGGGTACGGCAGGTAAGCAGCCTGACACTCACAGGTACCTGGAAGCAGGCGCAACCGCTGCTTACCTCATCGGCAAAACCGACGCGTTGCCCGAAGGCCAGAATCTGATCATCGAGTCGAACTCCGTCCTCGGCCGCGTGCACCCGGATCTGGTCGTATTCGTACGCAGCGAATCGGCTCAGGCCGACTGGAAGCCTTCGGCTCGAGCTTTCCAGATGGCGGCGGATGTATCTGTCGGCGGGCAGGCCACTGCCGAACTTCTC
>DASQEG010000192.1:0-8976 GCA_035633775.1 Bryobacteraceae bacterium | reverse complement strand
CAGCCAGGAGATCTTTCCGTCGCGGCAGTATGAGTTCGATCGTCTGAATCTGACGTATACACTGCTGAGCAAACGCAAACTGCTGACACTGGTACAGGACAAGCACGTGAGCGGCTGGGACGACCCGCGAATGCCTACGTTGTCCGGCATCCGGCGTCGCGGCTACACATCGGACGCAATTCGCACGTTTTGCTCCCAGATCGGAGTGAGCAAGACGAACGGCATCACACAACTGTCGCTGTTGGAGCACTACGTCCGCGAAGATCTCAACCGTACAGCAACACGCGTCATGGCTGTACTCAGGCCGCTTCGTGTGGTGATCGAAAACTACCCTGACGATCTGGTAGAGCAGATGGAGGCGGTGAATAACCCGGAGGACGAGAGCGCCGGAACACGTCAGGTGCCGTTCTCAAAGGTACTCTACATCGAGGCTGACGATTTTCGCGAGGACCCACCGAAGCAGTTCTTCCGTCTGGCACCGGGCCGTGAAGTGCGGCTTCGTTACGGGTACTTCATAACCTGTCGCGAGGTGGTGAAGGACGAGCCCGGAAACATCGTCGAGCTGCGCTGTACCTATGACCCGGCCACTCGGGGCGGCAATGCACCGGACGGGCGCAAAGTGAAATCGACGATTCACTGGGTTTCGGCAGCTCACGCCGTGGATGGCGAAGTGCGTCTTTATGAGACGTTGTTTTCGACGGAGAACCCGAACGATGTTCCGGAAGGCAAAGACCTCACGGCCAACCTGAATCCCAATTCGCTCGAAGTGCTCACCGGATGCAAGCTGGAGCCCTCGTTGCGGGAGCCGGCGGCCGGTTCGCGATATCAGTTCGAGCGGCTGGGCTACTTCTGCGCGGATCGTGACACGAACCCCGGCAGCCCGGTGTTTAACCGCACCGTAGCACTGCGCGACAGCTGGGCAAAAATCGAAAAACGCGGCGGACAATAACCTACTTACATGGTCATTCTTGGTCTGGGCGGTATCCTGAACGACGCGGCCTGTGCGTTGCTGGTGGACGGCAAGCTGGTAGCAGCAGCGGAAGAAGAGAAGCTGGCCCGCCGGCATACTCCGGGCGAGTTGCCCGACGCGGCCATCGATGCTTGCCTGCGCATGGCCGGACTTAGCCCTGATCAGGTGGACTGCGTCGCGATCGTACGGCCGTTTCCAACAGAGACGGGCGGTCTTCATGTTCGTCTCCGATCGCAGTTTCCGAACGGGCGCTTCGTTTTGGTCGAGCATCACGCAGCACACGCGGCTGCCGCTTACTTCCCGTCGAGCTTCGAGGAAGCAGTCGTACTAACACTGGACCGTGCGGGAGATTTCCGCTGTGGAGCCCGCTGGGAAGCTCGAGGAATTGACCTGCAGCTCGACAAAGAGCTCTATGTGCCGGATTCTCTTGGCGAGGTGTTCAGCCGAACGGCCGAGCTTCTCGGCTTTGAAGCGGGTGCCGACGAACACAAGGTGCAGTGGATGTCGACGGCCGGAGACGATCGCTATGTCGAACTTTTCGATCGGATTCTCGGCGGGGACGGCGACTGGCCCAAGGTAGATCGGAGCTGGTTTCAAACGGACAGCGGTTCGCCCACTGGCTGGAGTGAGCGGATCCATACAACGCTCGGCACAAATCCGGGAGTTCCGATACCGGAATCTTTGGCCACCCACGTCGCTGCTGGTGTTCAGCGCGCGACAGAGCGTGCCGTCGTTCGCATGGCGCGAGGTGCAAAACGGCTTTGCCTCGGCGGCGGACTTGGGCTGAACGCTCTGCTGGTTGCGGCGCTGGAGCGCGAGTTCGAAGTATTCGTCCAACCCGCCGCGGGGAACTCCGGGACGGCCCTGGGTGCTGTGCTGTGGGCCTGGCATGTCATTTACCGGCAGACCGCGCGCGTCTCCGTCGGCGACCTGTGCCTGGGACCTGAATGGAGCGTTCAGGAAACAAAGAAGGTCCTCGAGAACTGCAAGCTCCGGTTCAAGCTTTTAACGACCTCCGGCGAGGTTGTAGATACTGCGGTGGAGCAACTCAGCGAAAACCGTATAGTGGCGTGGATGCACGGCCGGATGGAGTTCGGACCTCGGGCACTCGGAAACCGCAGCATCCTGGCCTCTCCACTCGACCCATACTCCACCGAAAACCTGAACGTCTTCATTAAACACCGCGAGCAGTTCCGCAAGTTTGCCGCATCGGTCCCGGCGGAACTGGCTTCGGAGTATTTCGAAGCGGGCCCGAACGCGCGTTATCTTGCGACAGTCGGCCGGGTTCGGCCTCATCATCGCGGCACGTTCCAGCCAGCGATTCTTGGCAGCGATCGGATTCGCGTACACACCGTCACTCGCGAGGACAACCCTCTCTACCATCGGCTGTTGCACGCCGCGGGCGCCAGGACCGGGCTGCCGGTTCTCTACAACACGTCTTTCAATCTGTTCGGTGACCCTCTCGTGTGCACGCCACGTGATGCCGCTCGTAGCTTCTATTCGTCCGGCATCGACGCCATGTTTGTCGGGCAGTTCTTTCTTCAGAAGTAGACGCTCAACCCTGGCGCGCCGCCTTGTGCAGGTACAGCAGCATGCGAAGTGGCGTGGCCGCGACGATGCTGTGCGTAACCTTCGGCTCCATGTGTACCAGTGCACCGGAGCCAACCGAGTGCTTGTCGTCACCCACCGTGATATTGGCTTCACCTTCGAGAAACATCATGGTGGCGGGCATGGGCGCGGTGTGGGCCGTCAACTCCTGCCCACTCGCAAACCCGAACAGGATGATCTTCAGTGCGTCATCGTTATACAGCGTGTGACTGAGAATACCCTTCTCCGGAATCGCAGTCTCGGTGAACAGGCTTGGCGTAAGCAGGTAAGGTCTCATTATCCGGTTGTACCGCCTGCTGCAGGCCGATGAAGTGACGCAGATCACACCGCACGATAGACTACGGCCTATGGTGCGCATTGCACTCCTTCTCGTGGCAAGCCATTTAGGGTTTGCGGCTGACTGGCCCGCATTTCGGGGCCCGAATTCGGCTGGAGTCTCGGATTCGGCCAGTCTGCCCGTCGAGTTCGGGCCATCGAAGAACATGGTCTGGAAGACGGCACTACCGGCCGGGCACTCCTCCCCGGTGATCGTAGGGAACCGTATCTGGGTAACCGGCTTTGACGAGACCAGGCTCTTCGTTATTGCTCTCGACCGTGACACGGGCCGGGTTGCGTGGCGGCGTGAGATCGAACGTCCGAGAAAGCAGGAACTGCACAAATCGAACAGCCCGGCGTCGCCCTCAGTTGCAACGGACGGCAAGAACGTTTATGCCTTCTTCACTGATTTTGGGCTCGTATCCTATGGCTCAGATGGTGAGGAGCGCTGGCGACTGCCGCTGGGCCCGTTCAATAATCCGTTCGGCATGGGTGCTTCTCCGCTGTATGTAGACGGAAAGATCCTGCAGAACTGCGATTCGGAAACCGGGTCGTTCCTCATCGCGGTGGATGCGAAAACGGGCAAGCAGGTCTGGCGAGTAGAGCGGCCGGATTTTACTCGCGGCTTCTCAACACCTGTGCTGTGGCGCTCGCAGGTACTCATTCCGGGAACGAACAGGCTGATTGCCTACGACCCGCGTACCGGCAAGGAGATCTGGTGGATTCGCGGTCTGACGTGGCAGTTGAAGCCTACGCCTGCCGTGGACGGAGATACTGCCTACGTTCTCGGATGGGCCGGAGGTGCCGATCAGGGCAACCAGGAATCGTTGCCGGAATTTACAGAGGTGCTGAAGACGCTTGACAAGGATGGTGATCGTCGCCTTACGCCTGCCGAAGTGGTCGAGCCGCGAATGCAGAAAGATTTCAAGGAGGCAGATCTCGATCTCGACGGCTACCTGGGTGCGCGTGACTGGGAGAAGTACCGGGGCAAACGTGCGTCGGTGAACTCGGTGATGGCCGTCAAGCTTGGCGGCGACGGCGACATGACGGACAAAAGCATCTTGTGGCAGCACTACAAATCACTGCCGAACGTTCCATCTCCGGTTTTCTACAAGGGTGTGGTTTACCTCATGAAGGAAGGCGGAATCCTGACCGCACTCGATGCTGCGAGCGGCAAGGTTGTGAAGCAGGGGAGGCTTCCGGGAGCTCTCGACTACTACTACGCTTCTCCGGTTGCCGGTGACGGCAAGTTGTATGTGACCAGCCAGGAAGGGCACATTTCGGTCATCAGGGCCGGGGCCGATTGGGAGGTTCTGACGCGCAACGACATGGATGATGAGACCTTTGCCACACCTGCGCTGCTCGACGGTAAGGTGTACGTACGTACTCGCTCCGCGCTTTACTGTTTTGGCGCCCCGGCGCAGTGACAATTCGGTAACGGCGCATTGACGGAGCGGGTTTGGGTTCGCTATGTTGGATGTGCGGGGTGGAGCAGTCTGGTAGCTCGTTGGGCTCATAACCCAAAGGTCGTAGGTTCAAATCCTACCCCCGCAACCAACAAAGCAGTTGGTTGCATCCACCTCTCTTCGGCCTTCAAAGTCCATCAGGTCTCAGTAGCACACCGGGCAGGTCCTTCGGCCGTACAAGCAGGTTCAGGAACTCTTCGACGCGAACGGCATCAGCACGCTTTGCCACAGGTTGTATTCCGCCCGGATGCTTGTTAGTGTGTAGGGAAATGTGACTCGCCGCACCCTTCTTGAACTGCTTAGTGGAGCCGCTATGGCTTATGGACAGGGCGTCGCTTCTCGAAGCGTCCGGCCCACGCCTCGCGGTAAGCCCTCCGGACTGCCCTGGAACTCGCGACTGACCGACATCGCCGCGGCCGCGGGGTTGCGCCAGCCGAGCATCTACGGTGGCCCCGTGCGCAACGAGTACATCGTCGAGACAGTCGGCGCCGGTGTCGCGTTTTTCGACTATGACAATGACGGCTGGCTCGACATCTTCGTGCTCTCGGGCACACGTTTCGACGGCAGCACTCCGGACGCGACAAATCGCCTTTACAGGAACAATCGCGACGGTACGTTTACAGACATCACAGAAAAGGCAGGACTCGTCCGTAAAGGCTGGGCGTCCGCGGTAACCATCGGCGACTACAACAACGATGGGCACGAGGATCTGTTTATTACCTACTATGGGCACAATGTGCTGTTTCGAAACAACGGCGACGGCACATTCACAGATGTGACCGCTGCCAGCGGTCTGCTTACCGAGGAGCCTGCCTATGGGGCCGGTTGCACGTGGATCGACTTCGACCGGGACGGCCATCTCGACCTGTTCGTAACGAACTACCTCGACTACACCGATGCGACTGCCACGAAGGCTGGTGCCAGTCCGAACTGTCAGTGGAAGGGCGTACCGGTTGTATGTG
Source organism: Bryobacteraceae bacterium (assembly GCA_035633775.1). Taxonomy (GTDB): domain Bacteria; phylum Acidobacteriota; class Terriglobia; order Bryobacterales; family Bryobacteraceae; genus JAWXCM01. The sequence goes on along the minus strand of DASQEG010000192.1, from coordinate 3,655 downwards.
GGCCCCGAGGGTTGAAGGCCGCGACGCATCGCCTCTATCGCAACAACGGCGACGGGACCTTCACGGACGTGAGCAGCAAGTCGGGCATTGCAGGAGCGTCCGGCTCATACGGGATGACGGCCGTCGCCGGGGACTTCAACAGCGACGGCTGGCCTGACATTTACGTCGCCTGCGACTCGACTCCGAGCTTCCTGTTCCGTAACGGCCAGGACGGCACCTTCAGCGAGGAGGGACTTGAACGCGGAGCTGCATTGAGCGAAGACGGCATGGAGCAGGCAGGTATGGGCGTCGCAGTGGGCGACTACAATCTCGACGGCCACCTCGATCTGTTCAAGACTCACTTCTCCGATGACACAAGCGTGCTCTATCGGAACGACGGCAAGGGCAACTTCGCCGATACGACAACACGCGCAGGCATCGCCGTTGAAACCCGCTACACAGGATGGGGAACCGGGCTGGTGGATCTAGACAACGATGGACTGCCCGACCTGTTCATCGTGACGGGCAGCGTATACCCCGAGGTCGAGCGCAAGCTCCCGCACTACCCGCATGCTACACCCCGCCTTGTATTTCGAAACCTGGGGGATGGCCGCTTCGAGGAGCTAATCGAAGAGGCGGGACCCGGTGTCGTCGCGCCGCACTCGAGCCGTGGCTGCGCCTTCGGTGATTTTGACAACGATGGCGACGTGGACGTGCTGATCTTCAACATGAACGAGCCGCCCTCGCTCTTGCGCAATGACGTAAGCGGCAAAGGGCATTGGTTGAAGATCCGCCTCGAAGGAACAAAAAGCAACCGCAGCGCCATCGGGGCCCGCGTCACCGTTCGATACGGTCAGCGTGTGCAATCACAGGAAGTACACGCCCAATCCAGCTTTTACTCTGTCAACGATCGTCGATTGCACTTCGGTCTGGGACTGGCAGATGCAGCTGACGTTTCGGTTCGGTGGCCAAATGGGACGACCGAGTCGCTCGGTCGCGTCCAGGCAGATCGCCTGATCGTCGGCCGTGAAGGCAAGGGTATCGTGCAATCCGCACCTCTCGTAAGCTTCGCGAAGGCGCTCTGACAAAATGGCCGTTGATGTTGCACGTGTCCGTCGCTCTCCTGCTGCTCACATCTGCGACGAACGTCGACCGCGGTATGGACCAGTTTGCGCAGGGACAGTTCGCCAAAGCCGCGAGCATCTTCCGCGCTGCCCTGAAAGCTAGTCCGCGTAACGAGTCCGCCCGGCTCCATCTCGCTCGAGCCCTGATTCACCTGAACCGCATTCCTGAAGCTCTGGAGGTCCTGCAGCCGCTTACGTTGCCGTCGGCAAGTGCGGAGGCTCGTCTCGAGGCAGGACGCACGCTCAGGCACTTGGCGGAGCGGCGCTTCCGCACTCTTCAGCGGGTCGCGGCCGGAACGCCGGCAACTATGGAGATCCTGGGCCGCCGGCTGGAGCGCGAGGGAAACTTCGCAGGAGCACTCGAACAGTTTGAGGCAGTCCGTAAGCTCGAGCCCGCCCGGCCGGGAATCCATTACTCGCTTGGAAGCGTTCTCTGGAAGCTGCGCGAGTTGCCGCGTGCTGAGACCGAACTCCGTGCGGAGCTGGCTACGCAACCCGGCCACAGCATGGCGAACCTGCGCCTCGGGCAGCTGCTGGTCCAGACAGAACGCGAGGCCGAAGCCATACCTCACCTCGAAGCTGCACGAACTGCGTTGCCGCATCTCATCGAAATCTCCCGCGAGCTGGGGAAAGCGTATCGAAAAGTCGGGCGTCTAAATGATGCTCGTTCCGCCTGGGAGTTCGTCGTGAGCTCAAGACCTGGGGATGATCAGGTGCACTACCTGCTGGCCGGGCTTTACCGGGAGTTGGGGGAACCGGAAAAGGCCACGCGGGAGTTGCAGGAACATCGAAAGGTGCTGGAGGGCCGGCGACAGCGGCGTTAGGGCTGGGTCAGTGATCGCCAGCGGGCAAGCTCGGCATCAGCACCCGCCTGGTCGCCGGAGGCAAGCAGCGCTGTTACTGCCAGTTCATGTGCGGCAACCGACCGTGCATCCAGGGCTACAGCACGCTTTGCCACTTCAACCGCCTTTGCCGGGTTCTTGAGGGCCAGGTGCACCTGCGCAAGAGCGAGCAGCGGTTCGTCGTTGTCCGGCATGAGGTCAGACGCACGCGACAACGGACGCACAGCGTCGGCAAATGTACCTTGAGAGATGGCAAGCATTCCTGCTTGCAGGTTCGCTTCTCCTGATACAGGATTCAACGCCAGTTCCTTCTGAATCGCGGCGGCAGCCTGGGGCAGGTCTCCACGACGCAGGTGCAGCCTCGAGAGGGCTGCATGCGGGCCGGGACGTTTGGGGTTCAGGCGTGCCGCAGCGCCGAACGCCTCCATAGCTGCGTTAACGTTTGCTTCGCTTTCCATCGCATATCCGTGAACCTCCTGTCCGGCAGACGAGGCAAAGTCGCGTTCAGCAATGCCGTTCCAGATTCCACTCGCGGTCTCGGCGTGTGTTTCGGTGGCGAGTTGGAGGCCCGCGACATGGTGCGGAGTTCGACGCAACAGCCGTTCCAAAGCAACAAGTCCCGGAAGAGGTGACCGCAGCGCAACGTGTGTCGCGCCCAGCCAGTACTCGAGGTCATCCCGGCCTTGCGCCTCAGGCGGAGCGAGCCGGTCCGCATGCTGCAGAGCCTCGAGTGCGCCAGCAAACTGATTCAGGCGGTACCGACATACCCCGAGAAAGAGGTGCGACGGCCAGAGCTTCGGGTCCAGCCTGAGTGCCTGCGTGAACGCCTCCAACGCCGGAGCAAACTGGTTCTGCAGATAACGGGCAAGACCCAGCTTCTGATAGTTGGTAGCCGTCGGTTGCTGCTGGACAGCTCGTTCGGCCTGGCGGGCGGCTGCGGACAGATCCTGCGCGGCGGCCTGAGAGAGGAACAGCGCCGCCGCGCAAAGGATCAGGACCATCTACTACCAGTACAGCTTGAGAGCTAACTGAATGGAACGCTGACCATTCGGAATCGCCATGCCGGTGACCCGACCGAAGTTTGGCGTGTTGAATGACCCGTTCGGATTCCCGTAATTCACGAAGTTGAACAGGTTGAAGAACTCGGAACGGAACTGCAACCGCACATCTTCGGTGAAATAGAAGTTCTTATTGGCGCCCAGGTCGAAGTTTTTGAACCCCGGCCCACGCAAAGCGTTTCGAGCCAGGTTGCCGAACGTATACTGCGCGGGCGCAGCGAATGCTGACGTGTCGAAGTACAGTCCGCCGGGTCCGTAATTCTTCTGCCACCCATCGGGGAAAGGATCCCCCACAACGTTCGGACGTTGGAAGTTGCCGCGTGCCCCGACATTCGCGTTGTCAAACGGCAATGTAATGTTGAACGGCCGCCCGGTTTCGAGAGTCACAAAACCTGTAGCCTGCCAGCCTCCGATCAGCCAGCGAGCGAAACCAGTACGCGGTCCCGGGAGCTCATAGCTGAAACCCGAGTTGAATACATGCGTTTGGTCGAAGTCTGACGGGGCCATCTCAGCAGCGATGTCCAGGTTGTTCTGGGGAGATGTGCCGCCGAAGCTGGAGTTCTGGTCGATGTTCTTCTGGTAGGCATACGATGCAACGAAGGTGAGGCCGCGGGTGAAACGCTGGTTAGCCTTGGCTGTCAAGCCGTGGTAT
>DASQEG010000191.1:0-5163 GCA_035633775.1 Bryobacteraceae bacterium | reverse complement strand
GGCACTGGCGGCAACGGCACATCCGCAGACCCGGCCGAGGTGGAAGCCATCGTTCGCGCGGTGACTGACGCCGTGATGCCCGCCGTGAACGGAACCAAGTAAAGAGGCAGTGTGAACGCTGTCCGGCGTCAGTTGCGGATTCGGGAGCTTCTCGGGGGATCGGAGTTTGTCGATCTGGAGACGCTGTGCCGCGAACTCCAGACGTCGGAATCGACCGTTCGCCGCGACCTGATCGCGCTTGAGAACCGGCGTGTGCTCAAGCGCGTCCATGGCGGCGCGCTTTCACTTCATACCAACAATCATTCACTCGACTACGCATGGCAGAGCACGCGCCGTTCGGACGAGAAGCAGCGCATCGCGGCGGAGGCGGCAAACCTCGTCGAGGACGGCCAGACGGTGATTCTGGACGGCGGTTCCACGGTGGCTGCCGTGGCGCGCGAACTTGTCAACCGCTCAATTAATGTAATTACCAATTCGCTTGCGATCGCAGAGATCCTGAAGGACGCGCGCCAGATCGAATTAACACTCACCGGTGGCTACCTTTATCCACGGCTGGAGGTGATGCTCGGACCGGTTTGCGAGCACAGCCTCAGCGGTGTGGCAGCCGACATACTCATCATGGGCATTGGCGGTGTGACCGAGAATGGGCTGACCAATAACAACACACTGCTCGTCGGCTCTGAGCGCAAGATGATCGAAGTCTCGCGTAAGGTGATGGTGGTCGCCGACTCAAGCAAGTTCGGACACGCTGCAATGGTTCCCGTGGCTCCTCTGGATACAGTCGATATTGTCGTTACGGATTCCGGCCTGCCGTCCGAGTTTCACGACCTTCTCGAGCGCCACGACATAGAAGTGCGGCTCGTCTGAACGCTTTACCCGGTTGCTAGCGCCGCAGCGTCATTGCCTGTCCGGTGAGCAGATCCACCGAACGGTCCATCTTCAGCCAGCTCTCGCCGGGAAAGTACTCACGACTGAGGAAGAAAGCTTTGAGCACGCGATTCAGGCGGCAGGATCCTGCGACCGCGAACGTTTCCGTCCTGCTTTGCGGTGGCGGAACGAAGCATCGAAACTCCAAGTGTGCCACATCGGTTTCCCTCGTCCCCGGAGGCAGTTCTACCGTCGTACGTACAGCGCCATCGCGGCTTATGGCGTAGTCAGGCCGGCCAACATCATTAACAAACACGCGCCCGTCCCGCAGTGCAACGGAGACACTGAAGGCCGACTGCCTGTGGGTTGCGTCGTACTCGATGTAGGCGTAGTTCCGGGGGTCCGAAATCTTCTGTCCGTCGACCGTGCCGAACGACCTGAGCTTGCCTTCGCGCTCAAGCTCCTGTGCCATAGCGGCGTACGTCTCGGGCACGCGATCCATCACGGCCTCCCGTGAGCCGCCCAGTTCCTTGAGCACCAGTGGTGCGAGGGCGAACCGATGGCCTTTGCGTTCGGCCGGAACAGGCCCGACCATGTTGTTCGTCGTGATGACACCGAGCACTGGATGCCGTTCTTCATACGGCCCACGGAAATCGGAGTCGACATGGTTCCTGCCTTGCACAATGGCTCGGCCGGACTGCGGCCACACACGGTAGAGGTACTCGATGTCAGTAGCTCGTCCCCAGCGTGCCATAAGCGCTCTTGTCGATGTGCCGCCGTCTTCGTTTGAAAAGATGACGGTGTACTCGAGCGAGCCGTCCGGGAGAGGCTGACAGTACATGAGGAGCGGCACGTCGCTTAAGCTGCGATCGCGCGCGTAGATCACGGGTGCATGAGCGTACTCGGGCTCGGTGTGCTCTTCAAATCGCAGATCGAGAATGCGCGCATCTGGCGTGATCCTGAGACGGTGCTGGCCGGCACCAAGCCGCCCGAGAGAGATCCTGTGCGGGACGCCTGTGGAGATCAGGTGCTGCTCGCGGGAGTCATCCACCGTTAGCGTAAGAGCGCTCGGCACCGCTGCGTTCAGCCGGAACTCAGCCACTACTTCTGATGACCTGCTGACCTTAAAGGGGAGGTCCAGACCGAAGCACGCTATGGCCACCGCACCTCCGAGCAGGAGTGTTTTCATTCGGCGAATTGTATGGAGGCGATCACGAGGCTCGGCAGGGCCTGATTCCAGCCCTGGGGAATCCCTTCAAACGGCAAGCGGAAACTTCGCGTCTGTCCTGGCGCAAGCGTGGTACGGACAATCGGCACCCGTTCCCGTTTCAACTCCTGCCCATAGGGGTCATAGAAGACGCAGTTCAGCTCGACGCGATTCAGCGTGCGCGTTCCACCATTCGTAATCCTGCCCAGAATCTCAATGACAGCCGCTCCGGCGAAGTTCTCAGTTGCCTTCATCTCTACATCGCCGAGTTTCAAGTTGCGAACGTAGGTCTTCGCTTCCGCCGTGATCGCAGCAGGCGTCTGCGCCTGCCTTGGCCTGCTCGCGAGAAACCACCACAGGCCCAGGCCTGCAACGGCGAGCATGAAGACGAGCAGGATCGGGATGCTGATTCTCGACTCTTTCTTAGGTGCCACTGACCGTCATCTCCCGTATGAGCAGAGTGGGCGAAGCAATGGATCCCCGAAACTCCAGATCTGAACCGATTGCCTCGATGCCCAAGAGCATCTCCTGAAGCGTGCCTGCAATCGTGATCTCGTGAACTGGGTATGTAAGTCGACCGTTTTCAATCCACAGGCCCACCGCACCGCGCGAGTAATCTCCTGTGACCGTGTTGACACCAAAGCCGATCAATTCGGTCACATAGAGCCCAGATTGAATTCCTCCAATAAGATCGTCAGGGCTCGCCGTCCCAGGTTCCAGATACAGGTTTCCGTGTCCGACTCCTGCATTTCCTGTTATGCCCCGGGACGCATTTCCAGTGGTGCGGAGGTTCAGTTTGCGTGCCGAGTAGGAGTTCAGCAGCCATGAGCGAAGCACCCCGGCTTCGATCACCGTAGTGCGGCGGGATGTCACGCCCTCGTCGTCGAACGGCGACGTTCCGAACCTTCCCGGTATGGTGGCGTCATCGACCAGAGTGAAGTGCTCCGGTGCGATCCGCTGCCCCATACTCCCGGCGAGAAAAGATTCGCCGCGGTAGATCGAGCTGCCATTGACGGCATCGAAGATATGGTCGAGCAGCGAGCGGGCAACGCGCGGCTCGAAGAGCACCGGCACCTTCTGTGTGGGCACTTTCCGGGCGCCCAGACGGCGCAGCGTCCGCTCGGCTGCCTTCTTTCCTACAGCCTCCGGACTCTCCAGCCCGGATGCATTGCGGGCGAGCGAACGCCAGTAATCGCGTTGCATGGCACCGTTGTCCGTAGCCACAGGGACGGCTGAAAGGGCACAGAAGCTGGAACGGTAACTGCCCGTAAAGCCAAGCGAGTTCGCGAATACGCGCCGGCTGATCGTGCTGTCGAACGATGCTCCTTCAGAATTGCTGATTCGAGGATCCGCTTCGAGCGCTGCCGCCTCGGCTGCGCGTGCCTGATCGATCTTCCACTGGGCCGGCAACTCAGCAACCGACCCATCGTACAGGCCGAGGTCACCGTCCAGCTTGCCCAGGTCTTCGGCTGCGGGGAGGCCTGCGAAAGGGTCGGCTGTCGTGATTCTCGAAAGCTCCGAAGCGGATGACACCATGGTGCGCAAGCCGTCGTCGGTGAGATCCGACGTGTAAGCCGAGCCGACATACTGTCCTCGCAGCACGCGCAGACCAATGCCGCAGGATCCTGCTTCCGTCAGCGTTTCGATCTCGCCCTTGCGCACGTTCACCGAAAACTGACTGCCTTCAGCCGCAGTGCATTCGGCTGCGTCAGCACCTGCGGCCAGCGCGTCACGTACGACACGCTGTGCAATCTCTTCCAGTGGCCAGGAAGTCAAGCCGTCCCTCCAACGGTCATGCGGTCAAGGCGCACGGTCGGGATGCCGACCCCTACGGGAACGCTCTGGCCTTCCTTGCCGCAAATCCCGATTCCTTCGTCCAGCTTCAGATCGTTGCCCACCATGCTGACCTGCTTCATCGCTTCCGGACCGTTGCCGATCAGGGTCGCCCCGCGCACCGGTCTTGTGACCTTGCCGTCCTCGATCAGATAGCTTTCCGAAGCCGAGAACACAAAGTTTCCACTCGTGATGTCTACCTGTCCGCCTCCGAAATTCACGCAGTACAGGCCCCGCTTAACGGACTTCAGGATCTCTTCCGGATCACTTTCACCGGCGAGCATAAACGTGTTCGTCATGCGTGGCATCGGGATGTGCTGATACGACTCGCGACGGCCACTCCCGGTAGATCGCTCGCCCAGAATGCGGCTTGAGAGCTTGTCCTGCAGGTAGCCCCGAAGGATCCCGTTCTCGATCAGTACGTTTCTTTGTGTCGGCTGACCTTCATCGTCGACGTTCAGCGAGCCACGCCTTCCCTCGATAGTGCCATCGTCAACCACTGTACAGAGCGGGCTGGCGACCTGCTGGCCAATGCGTCCACTGAATGCGGACGTGCCCTTTCGATTGAAGTCGGCTTCAAGTCCATGACCGACGGCCTCATGCAGCAGGATTCCCGGCCAGCCCGGACCCAGCACGACGGTCATCTCGCCCGCCGGCGCGGGTGCTGCCTGCAGTTGCACGATTGCCTGCCTGGCTGCTTCCTGGGCGAAGTGCTCCGGAGACTTATCGCCTTCGAAGAACTCCAGCCCTACTCGGCCGCCGCCGCCCACGTGTCCACGCTGCGGAATGCCGTTCTCCTCCCGTGCAAGCGCGACGACGTCGAGGCGCGCCATAGGCTGACGGTCGTGGGAAAGTGTGCCATCGCTCCCAGCGACCAGGACGTGCCTCAGATTGTCGCCGTACCAGGCTTGCACCTGGACAATCCGTGAGTCGTAATCTCGAGCCGCCTGGTCAGCACGTTTGACCAGACGCACACGGTCGGCAAGTCCCGTCTCCGATGGCGCCGTCATTACCGGATAAAGATTGCGCCTCCGCGCCTCTTCAAAGGGAGCTTTGGACACTGCAGAAGGCCCGCTTGCGATGCACGCTGCGACTTGCGCTGCCTTGCGGATCTTATCGGGTGACAGGTCGTCGGTGTAGCCGTAACCGGTTCGCTCACCAGCGATGACGCGGATGCCGGCACCGGCAGTGACACCCTGCGTAGCGCTCTTAACGATGCCCTCATCCATGCTGATCGACGTCGTAGTGACGTACTC
>DASQEG010000190.1:0-5980 GCA_035633775.1 Bryobacteraceae bacterium | reverse complement strand
ACAGAACGGCCGCCAGGTTCTCCTGATCCTCCGGCTTTGCAATCACCGCGAGCAGCGAGCCTGGCCGGTTCTTTTTCATATGCACGGGCGTTACGGTCACATCGAGGGCTCCGGCCTCCAGCAGCCGCTCCATTGCATAGCCCAGCACCTCAGGCGTCGAATCGTCGATGTTGGCTTCCAGCACGGACACCAGCGTCGATTCCGTCGCACCCGTCGTGTCGCCGAGCAGCACACGAAGAATGTTGGCGTTCTCCGGGAAATCCCGATCGCCTGCACCATAGCCGGCAGCAGAGATCCGCATCGGAGGCATCGGGCCGAAGCCTGCTGCCAGAGTCGACACGAGTGCGGCACCCGTGGGCGTCGTCAGCTCCATGGCAGGACCCCTCGTGTAGACCGGCTTGCCAATTAGCAGATCCACGGTAGCGGGTGCAGGCACGGGCAGAATGCCGTGCTCGGTACTCACGGTGCCGCTGCCTGTGTTAATCGGTCCGCACACGATCGAGTCCACGCCGAGATTGTCAAGGCAAAAGCAGGCTCCGACGATGTCACAGATCGAATCCACCGCGCCGACTTCGTGGAAGTGCACTTTCTCGATCGTAGTTGCATGCATCCGCGCCTCCGACTCGCCAAGTCTTCGGAAGACGGCTTTCGCATTCGCCTTTACGCGACCCGACAGGGGCGATGCATCGATCATCTTGTCGATGTGGTGCAGGTGGCGATGCGCCTTGGTCTCGCCGCTGTCGACGTGGAACTTCGTCGCGGCCATGCCCTTGCGCTTCGTCTTCTCGGCGCGAAAAGTCGCGCCGGTACCGAGCGACAGCAGGGCTTCCTGCAGAGCCGCGAAATCCGCGCCTGCATCCAGCAGCGCGCCTACGGTCATGTCACCGCTGATCCCGGAAAATGCGTCGATATAACAGATCTTCATTCAATCAACCGCGGCAGCACAACGCCGGCCGCACTCCGAAGTGATACGTGGACGGAGCGGGTGACCGGAGTCTCACCGGGGTTGATTTCGACGATGAATGCTCCAGCGCGGGCGGCCACCGGCACGAGTGAGGCGGCCGGATAAACAACGGCGGAGGTACCCACAACCAGAAGCAGATCGGCGTTCCGGGCTGCTTTCTCCGCATTATCCCAGACGTCCTGCGGTAAGCCTTCACCGAACCATACGATGGCCGGACGAAGCATGCCGTTGCAACCGGAGCATCGGGGTGGTTTCTCCGGCAGCGGCACGCGCCGGTCTTCCGCCTCCTCGCCACAGCGGGTGCAGCGAACGCGCCAAATGCTGCCGTGCAGATGCGACACACCGGTACTCCCTGCGCGCTCGTGCAGGTCGTCCACGTTCTGTGTGATCAGCGACGCTGGGGTTAGGCGCGCCAGCGCTTCGTGGCCCGGGTTGGGTTGCGCGTTTGCGACTACGCACCGCCGCCAGTCGTACCACTCCCAAACCAGCTGTGGATCGCGCTCGAAGGCCTCCGGTGTGGCAAGCTCTTCCGGACGAAAGTTGCGCCACAACCCGCCGGCGCCCCGAAAAGTAGGGATGCCGCTCTCAGCCGATATGCCCGCGCCGGTTAGCACTGTTACGGCTTTCGCGCCGCGCAGCCGCTTTTTCAGATCCTGTTCATCGATCATGCCCGGGGGGAGGTCCAGGGGAACACCGCGTGCTATCGTACCAGTGATCTTTTCACAGCGATGCGTCGACGCGACCTTCTTGGCCTCATACCCGCCACTGTCCTGCACGCGCGCGAGCTGAACTGCGACGTCATGATCGCCGGCGGAGGCATGGGTGGTTGCGCTGCGGCAATCGCAGCCTGCCGTAACGGAATGCGGGTCATCATGACCGAGGAGACTCGCTGGATCGGAGGTCAGCTCACGTCCCAGGCTGTTCCACCCGATGAGCATCCGTGGATCGAACAGTTTGGCGGCACAGCTTTATATCGCTCATACCGGCGCGACGTGCGCGAACACTACCGCAGGTACTTCCCGATCACCGCCGAGCTTCGCGCCGGCGAGCAGTTCAATCCCGGCGGCGGTACGGTGTCGCGCCTGACGCATGAGCCTCGTGTATCACTTGCAGTACTTGAAGCCATGCTGCTGCCGTGGATCGGCGCAGGCCAGCTAACAGTACTCACCGAGCACGAACTTCTCTCGGCCGACATCGACGGAGCGCGCGTCCGCTCCGTCACCGTGCGTTCGCGGCGAACCGGCGATTCGCACTCCGTAACCGCCACGACTTTTCTGGACGCCACCGAGCAGGGAGACCTGCTGCCGCTGACCAAAACGGAATTTGTGACCGGCTTCGAATCTCGCCAACAGACAGGCGAGCCGCATGCGCCCGAGCAGGCGCAGCCGGACAACATTCAGTCATTCACGGTCTGCTTCCCGATGGCCTATGACAAGGCCCGGACGGATCCGATTGACAAACCGAAGCAGTACGAGTTCTGGCGTGACTACGTGCCTAAGCTTCGGCCTGCGTGGCCCGGCAAGCTGCTCAGCTGGACGATGAGCCACCCGGTGACGCTCGAGACACGCAAACTCGGAATGAATCCCGTTCGGCCGTACAACACAACGGACGGCTCGCTGAACCTGTGGCTCTACCGTCGGATCGCGGCGCAGGAGAACTTCGTGCCGGGCGCGTACCGCGCCGACATCTCCCTCGTCAACTGGCCTCAGAACGACTACTGGCTTGGCAACCTGCACAACGTCTCGAAAGAAGAAGCAGCACGCCACCTTGAGGGTGGACGTCAGCTCAGCCTTTCGCTGCTGTACTGGATGCAGACTGCCGGCGGCTTTCCCGGCCTGCACCTCAGACCCGATCAGACCGGCACTGAAGACGGGCTGGCTATGTACCCATACATCCGCGAGTCGCGCAGGATTCGGGCCGAGTTCACGGTTGTGGAGCAGCACGTCTCGACCGAGGCCCGCATGAAACTCACCGGCAAGAGCAAAGAGCAGGTCACCGCCGAGGATTTCCCGGATTCCGTGGGGGTCGGCAGCTATCGAATCGACCTGCACCCCAGTTCCGGCGGTGACAACTACATCGACATCAGCTCGCTGCCATTTCAGATTCCGCTCGGAGCGCTCATTCCGGTGCGCGTGGAGAACGTCATTCCGGCATGCAAAAACCTCGGAGTCACGCACATCACCAACGGATGTTATCGACTGCATCCAGTGGAATGGAACATCGGTGAATCCGCGGGTTGCCTCGCGGCCGCTGCGGTCAATGGGAAAACGAGTGCTCGAGCCATTCGGAATGACAAGAAACGCCTCGCCGATTTTCAGCGGCACATCCAGAACCAGGGCATTGAGATCGCATGGCCGCAACTGACCCCCCGCTAGTTCGCTCGGCAAAAGCGGAAGACGCCGAAGCCATCCTCTCCCTGGTAGATGCCCTCGCCGACTATGAACACCTTGACCGGCCGTCGACGGAAGCCCATGCCCGTCTGCGCAAGGACCTGTTCGGACCGAAGCCGCGCGTGGAATGCACGCTCGCCGAGGTCGATGGTGCAGCCGTCGGCTACGCCTTCACGTTCGAGACCTATTCCAGCTTCCTTGCTCTGCCCACCCTGTACCTCGAGGATCTGTTTGTGCTGCCGGATTATCGCGGACGGGGCGCGGGAGCCGCTCTCTTCGGGCACGTGCTCGACGAAGCACGACAGCGCGGCTGCGGTCGTATGGAGTGGACGGTGCTTGACTGGAACCAGCTCGCAATTGACTTCTACAAGCGTTTCGGTGCCGAGCACATGAGCGACTGGCACCTTTACCGAATTAAGCTATAAGTGCCGTACGTCCCCCGGGGTGTCGATCCGGTAAACCACGAGAATGCAGCTCAATCAGCGCCAGCCTCCGTAGCCCCGCATTTGACAGGCACGACCTGAACCCTATAACATCACCCCACAGTATTCCGATCCGGGGAGAACTATGAGACCGAAACGTGTGATCCAGTGGGCCGTTGTGCTGCTGGCTCTGCAGGGGCTGCTTTCAGGCCAAACTACCGACGCCGTGCTGACGGGCATCGTGACCGACTCTTCCGGTGCAGCCGTTGCCAACGCAGTCGTTGCCGCCGTTAACACCGCGACCGGCGTGCGTCGTGAAGTGGTCAGCAATGAGGCCGGCTCTTACCGCATCGCGCCTCTCGTCCCCGGCACGTATGAACTTCGCACCTCCGTATCCGGCTTCAAGAGCAACGTGCTCCAGAATGTAGCCCTGCAAACAGGTGCCGTCGTCAAAATCGACGTGACGCTTGAAGTCGGCAACGTCAGCGAGCGGATCGAGGTCACGGCCACCGCGCCGATGCTCCAAACGCAGGAAACTTCCGTCGGCGGCGTCATCACCACGCAACAGCTCGAGCGCATCCCTGTCAACGGTCGCAACTACACCCGCCTGCTGATTCTGATGCCCGGCACCAGTGACGTCCGGCGCAGTCAGGGCCGCGGTGACCTCTCGGGCACACAGATGGTCTCAGTCAACGGCCAGCGGACTCAGGACAACAACTACACTCTCGACGGTACGGATAACAACATGATGTTCATGGGCTCGCCGGGAGGATCTCCGCCCATGGATGCCATCCAGGAGTTTCGCGTCGCGACGGGCAACTCGGCCGAGTTCGGACGCTCTGCTGGCGCCAACGTCAACCTTGCGATCAAATCCGGCACGCGCAACCTGCACGGCAGCATCTACGAGTACCTGCGCAATGACAAGCTGGACGCCAACGAATTTTTTGCAAATCGCCAGGGCCGCGGCAAAGTTCCGTTCCGCCAAAACCAGTACGGCGTCTCGTTTGGTGGACCCGTGGTGCTGCCGAAGATCTACAACGGCCGCGACAGCACATTCTGGTTCTTTAGCTGGGAGGGTTTTCGCTGGCGGCGCGGACAGACCGCGCAGACGACCGTGCCTTCGGCAGCGATGCGTGCAGGTGACTTCTCGGCTCTGACCACAAAGATCTATGACCCGCTTACGGGCGTCGCCGACGAACAGGGTCGCATCATTCGCCAGCCGTTTCCCGGCAACGTCATTCCTGCCAACCGGATCGACCCCGGAATGAAGTTCATCGTCGACTCGCAAATGCCTTTACCCAACCGGCCGGGAACGGTCAACAATCTGCTTGAGACACGGGGCCAGAGCAACGATCGCGACATGATCGTGGCCCGCATTGACCATACGTTCGGCCAAAAAGATCTGGTCTACGGCCGTATCTTTGAGCAGCGTGTCGGAGAGAACATACCCAACGTGTCCGGCACATATAGCAGCCAGAATCGGTATGACGTGCGCAACTACGGCCTCGGCTGGAACCACGTGTTCGGACCGGCCACCGTACTCGAAGTGAAGTGGGGGTGGAATCGGCCTGATAACCCGGGCTGCCCAGTTTACAGCGACGGCCTGACTCGCGCCGGCATACTGGAAAGCGCTCGTGTTCGCATCTTCGACCCGCAGGCGCTCTGCGACACCCGCGTCAGCTTCTCTCCACAGGGCTATATGACGGCAGGCGGCGGCGGCGGCGAAACGATCATGGACAGCGTTCACCAATGGAATGGCAAGCTGTCGCACGTGCTCGGTCGCCACTCGCTGAAGATTGGCGGCGGGTATACGTGGCGTTCGATGGAAGCTCAGTACTCGAATCCTACGAACGGCAACGCTGACTTCTGGACCACCATGACCGGCTCGGCGAACGACCCCACGGCCGGGAACGCATTCGCCTCTATGCTCCTCGGCTACCCCAGCTACATTCGGCGCGGGTTTACGATTCCGCAACTGAGTGCTCGCCAGCCCTACTACGAAGCTTTTTTCCAGGATGACTGGCGTGCAACGGAGAAGCTGACGGTCAACCTCGGCCTCCGCTGGGAGTCTGGCATTCGTCCCTGGGACGTCAACGATGCTCTTGGCAATCTTCGCGTTCTCCGTGACGATGGCGGTGTATACCGCGCCGAGCTGATGTGGGCTGGCGTCAATCCTCTGCCCGACCCGGCCACTGGCCAGGTTA
>DASQEG010000189.1:0-4660 GCA_035633775.1 Bryobacteraceae bacterium | reverse complement strand
CACCTCAGTGTGGCCGCCATGCTCGTACCGACCAACGATGCGTTCTTTGCGATTAACGGGACGCAGGTGCTGGAGGGAAGTGAGACAGTGGTGCTGATGTCACCGGCCTACGACACCGGTACCGAAGCCAACGATGAGCTGTGCAGGAATATCCCCGGCCCTCCGGGCGTGTGCATGGGAGAAGGGTTCAACGCCAGCCGTGTGGGCTGAAGGCTAGGTACGATACTGAAGCGCGCGCTCGATTGAAGGAGTAAGGCGCACGCGGGGATTTCAAAGGCCAGTGTTAGCTTCCGACCTGAATGGCGAGTTGACTCCCGGGTTGGGTGTCGGCCAAAGCACTTAACGTTTTTAGCGGATCACGCGATCGCGCTTTGTTCTAATGGGGTTAGGCCGTCGCCGTCGGCAGGCGAACCTCGACCTCAGCGACCTTATACTCCTCCATTGATCGGGTGATCTGGACGAAGGCATTGTATAAATCGATGGCGGCGCGGCGCTCCTGATTGACGTAGGCGCCGGCCGGTCTATCGCCGAGGCTGCAGAGCCGGCCCGACGTAATCGCCATCAAGTATTCCACATTAGATCTTGTCAGGCGGAAGCTCGTCGGATGAATGACCGGCAGCGGAGTTATAACGATATGCGGCAGTGGGTCATCGGGCACGGTGCTTCCATCATGACAGGGCAGGGAAAGTAACACCAGCCGCGCCGACAGGGAAGAGAGCTATTCTAGCCTCGTTCGTTGCGCGCCGTTGTTTTCAGCTGCTTAAGGCGAGATCTGAGCCGTGGTGCGCTATGATCCCTGCCGTGTTCGGAGCCGGCGTCGCGAGCAGCGCAGCGATCTGCTCGGCCTGTGTCGCACTGACTGACTGAGCCAGCGTGGCATACGCCTGTTGCAGCGCTGCTCGCGAGCAGTTGCAAGAATGTCTAGCAATGTCGTACGGCCGGGCCGTACAATGCGGTGTTCAAGCAGCCATCGGTGGCCTGCGGTTCGGAGCGATGTCGACCTTAAGAGCGCCTGCGCAACTTCGGAAAGATGCTTTAAAAGGCGTTCCCTTTCTGCCGGACCACACTGCATGAACTTGAGAAACTGCCGGATCCGGAACGCTTCGGACGGCCATAACGCCTCGGCCGGACGGAATATCTGCGCAGTAACCACATTGTGCGCAGTTGTGGATTGTACCTGTACCGGCTTGAAAGCCATGAGATGACTGCCTCGAACCGCTGACGCCTCGGTCCTGACAGGCGATCCGGAGCCAGGGTTCGCGGCCCCCATGTGTGCGCCCCGAGAGCCAAACGGCCGGAACGCTTGCTTCGCGTCCTTCACGCGATGTGGCCCGGTGGTGCTGCTCGACAGTCTCGACGATGTTGTTCCACGTACTGCACCGGACGGCGCCTGAAGCGGCGGCGCAAGCTACCCACCCGCTGGAGTCCAGCAATCGCAACCGGTAGGTCGGCACCAAAGTGGGCATAAGCTGGAAAGCTAAACATGTCTGATCCTTTGAAGCTCGCAGTTGCGGGACTCGGCCGAATGGGCTCCGTGCACGCCCTCAATGTGCTCGAGATATCCCAACAGACCGGGCTGTGCCAGTTGGCCGCAGTCGCCGATGTGGACGAGGGTCGCATCCGGCGTTTCAAAATCGACGCGAACTGCGATGTGCCGTCGTTTACCTCGGTTGCTGAACTCGCCGCCTCCGGTCTGTGTGACGCGACGTTTGTGGTGACACCCACCGCGGACCATCGTGACCATGCAACGGAGTTGATACGTGCGGGACAGCGAGTGCTCGTGGAAAAGCCGCTGACCGGCGCCGTCGAGAGTGACCGGGAATTCGTTGCCGAGTTGGACGCCACCTACCCCCATTCGCTCATGCTCGCGTTCCAGCGACGGTTCGATGTCCCGCTGCACTACGCCAGGCAACTAGTGCAGGACGGTGCGATCGGGCGGGTCATCAAGGTGTACTCGTCGCTGGAGGATTCGGCGCCAGCGCCGGATGGGTACCAGAGCGACGGCATACTGCCGGACATGTCGATTCATAACGTGGATGAAGTGCTGTGGCTGCTGGGACGGATGCCTGTTGCGGCACTGGCCGTCGGCTCGCGAGTTTTCAGCCACAAGCTGACCACGTGCAAGGAAGATTTCGATGATGCGGTGCTCTACCTGTGGTTCGAAGATGATGTAACAGCCCAGATTCAGGTAAGCCGAAACCATGTGTCCGGTTACCGAGTCGAGTCCGTCATCTACGGGGAGCAAGGGCAGATCCAGGTCGGACGCTTCCTGCAGAAATCCGATGAGGTGCTGGTGCAGGCATTCGGCGGACGCTTTGCTTCCGAGCCCATCGCACGGCGCGTCTTTGCAACGGAGCAGGATCGCCACGATCGCCCTGAGTTCGAGTCGCGTTTTGGGGCGGCATACAAGGCCGAACTTCTTACGTTCATTGAGTGCTGTCGCCAGGGGCAGCCATTCCCGACCACGCACCGCGATGGCTACCGCGCACAACAGGTGATCGCCGCCGGCATGAGCAGGATGCTGACGAAGGCAGACGCTGCTGTCCTTCACTCGGCCGACGCCGGTGCGTGACGCCAGACCTTGTCCGCCCGCCCCGTGGAAGCTACTTTGACCATACGGGCTCTCAGATCAGCAAAGGCAAACGAGCACTAAAACGCCGCCCTATCAAATGATGAGGATGGATTCTTTGGCCTAAACAGGGTAAAGTAGACGACCAGGCTGAACAGCGTGCGGCGGACCACCCCAACCCGCGGGGCAAGCGTCGCACAGTTCAATGAAACAGGAGCATTGCAATGTCGGACACTCTATTCTCGCGCCTTGGTGAGTTTCTCCAAAGACGGCGACCCTGGTACGCTCTGCCGCGGCTGCTTGCAATGCCGAGACTTGTTCAGATCCGAAATCAGTCCCGCAAGGAGAACTTGTACGACACGGAGGAACCGCCTTTCGAATGCAGCGATCGACCGCAGGATGTTGATCCGGCGGTGGGCGGCGTGCGGACGCCTGACGGCACGTTCAATGATCTCCGCTGCCCACACATGGGAGCAGTGCGAGCTCGATTCGGACGGAACGTGCCCCTGGAGCATACAAATCCGGACATAGCGAACTTATTGCATCCAAATCCGAGAGCAGTGAGCCAAACGTTGATGACACGGCATCAATTCCAGCCTGTGGCCAAACTCAATCTCCTGGCTGCCGCGTGGATCCAGTTTGAGATACACGACTGGTTTTCTCATAAGAACTCGGGCCCGGACGATGCGATTGAAGTTCCGAGTGTAGACGGCGGAGCGCCCATGCGGATCCGGCGAACCCAGCGCTCAGCGGCACCGGATACTTCTACGCGTCCACCCGCTTATGAGAATGAGGTCACGCATTGGTGGGATGGGTCTCAAATCTACGGTTCATCAGCCGACGTAGCCTCACGGCATCGCTCATTCGAGGATGGAAAGCTTAAGATTCGTGAGGATGGGCTACTCGCCGTAGATCCGGATACGCGCATTGAACACACTCCCTTCACCAACAACTGGTGGGTTGGTTTAAGCATGCTGCACCACCTGTTCGTTCGTGAGCATAATGCAATCTGCGATTTTCTGAAATCGAACTACCCTGCGTGGACGGACGATGATCTGTACCACAAAGCTCGCTTGATTAATGCTGCCCTGATGGCGAAGATCCACACGGTTGAATGGACCCCGGCAATCATCTCTCATCCAGTGATAAAGGTGGCCATGAGAAGCAATTGGTACGGGCTTGCCGGCACTGATCTTCAGGACGTATTCGAATTTCTCGACGATTCGGAGGTCCTCGGAGGCATCATCGGTTCAAAGGCGGATCATCACGCTGCGCCGTATTCCCTGACGGAAGAGTTCATTGCCGTTTATCGTATGCATCCTCTCATGCCGGATGAGTTTACGTTCCGCTCCGCGTCGACGGACGAAGTGCTCGAGCAGCGCACCTTGCCCGAGGTCGCCGGCAGGGCATCCCGCGACGTAATCGAACGGATCGCGATGAAGGACCTGTTCTATTCATTCGGCCGTATGCATCCTGGTGCACTGACTCTCCACAACTACCCTCAACATCTTCAGAACCTGGCGCAAGAAGATGGGTCAATGATCGATGTAGCCACAATCGACATCCTGCGAGATCGAGAGCGCGGAGTTCCGCGATACAACCAGTTCCGCCGGCTGTTCCACAAAGACCCTGTCAATTCCTTTGAGGAGCTGACGGACAACCCAACGTGGCGCGAGGAGATTCGCGCACTTTACAACAACGACATTGAGGCCGTTGATCTTATGGTTGGACTCTTTGCCGAGCCGCTGCCCGAGGGCTTTGGCTTCAGCGAGACAGCATTTCGAGTATTCATCCTGATGGCCTCGCGACGCTTGAAAAGCGATCGCTTCTTCACTGACGATTATCGTCCAGAGGTTTATACACAAGAGGGACTGGATTACATCCACAACAACGGCTTAGTATCCGTCCTGGAGCGGCACTTCCCGGAACTTGCGCCGGCTATGCACGGCACGGAGAACCCGTTCGCGCCCTGGAACCCTGTTTAACGGGTGCCGGTAACCTCGCGGGCCTATCGATCAGGGGGTTGCGGTAATCTATACGCTCTTGTGTCGAAGCAGGCAGCTTCTGACCACGATGGACTTCGCACTCTTC
>DASQEG010000188.1:0-10965 GCA_035633775.1 Bryobacteraceae bacterium | reverse complement strand
CCGTCTCGCTGCGTTGCTGGGATCTGTGCGCATCGCCGGCGGCGGTGCTGAACCTGACCGGACCGGAGACGCTGTCCGTGCGTTCCATTGCAAACCGGTTTGCCGAGAGATTTGGACGTGAACCGGTGTTTGCGGGCGAAGAAGGTGCGAACGCACTGCTGAACAACGCGGCCCAGTGCCATCGCCGATACGGATATCCTACGGTGACTCCAGATGAGTTGATCGACTGGACGGCCGACTGGATCGCTCGCGGCGGTGCAACCCTGGGCAAACCCACACATTTCGAAACGAGGGACGGCAAGTTCTGATGAAGGTGATTCCGGCACACCCGCTTGCCCTGACGGCGGAGCGGAAGATGGACGAGCGCCGACAGCGTGCTCTGACGCGTTACTACGTGGATGCAGGCGTAGACGGGTTGGCCGTCGGTGTTCATACCACGCAGTTCGCGATCCGCGAGGTTGGCCTGTATCGGCCCGTGCTGGAACTCGCGATGCAGGAAGCTCGCGGCCGACGGGAGCTGACGATGGTAGCGGGCGTCGTCGGTCCCACGGCAAAAGCGGTCGCCGAAGCGGCGGTTGCGCGTGACCTCGGTTATCATTACGGCCTGCTTGGGCTCGGGGCACTTCGCGAGTCCAGTATCGATGAGATGGTCGAACACGTACGTGCTGTCTCTGAGGTCATCCCCGTGTTTGGCTTCTATCTCCAGCCAGCTGTCGGCGGGCGCACGCTGCCGTTCGAGTTCTGGCGTCAGGTGTGCGACATCCCCGGCGTGGCGGCAATCAAGATCGCGCCGTTTAATCGTTACCAAACCATCGAGGTTGTGCGGGCAGTGACTGAGTCTGCCCGCGAGGACATCGCGCTCTACACCGGCAATGACGACAACATAGTCGTCGATCTCCTGACGGAGTGGAACTTCGGGCAAGGGGATCGCAAGCTGCGCTTCACTGGTGGGCTGCTGGGGCACTGGTCGGTTTGGACGCGTAAGGTATGTGATCTCGCGATCCGGTTGAAGGGCCCTGCCACACCGGCTCTGCTGACGCTTAATGTGCAGGTCACAGATGCGAACGCGGCGCTGTTCGACGCAGCCAACGCGTTCCAAGGCTGTATTGCCGGGCTGCATGAGATCCTGCGGCGTCAGGGCTTGCTGGAGGGCCGCTGGTGCCTTGATCCGCAGGAAGATCTCTCACCCGGTCAGATGCAGGAGATCGATCGTGTGTGCGCCGCTTACCCGCACCTCACCGACGATGACTTCGTCCGGGAAAACCGCGACCGCTGGCTCAGTTAAGGAGTCCGTTTGCGGATGGAGTCGAGGAGCGCGGCCATGCTCCTGACGCGCTCCGGATCCTCGGCAGCCAGGTTCTTCCGCTCACCGGGATCCTGCCGCAGGTTGTAGAGCTGAGGCTCGGGGAGCGCACCTGTCTCCGTCCCGGTGTTCTTGTTGAACGCCGGGCGATTGCTGGGCTCAATATACTTCCAGTGAGCCTGGATCAGGGACAGCGATGACGCATGCTCCACCAGGTGCTCGCGCCCATCCATCGATCGCCCGAGCAGCGCATTGAGAATATCCTGGCTGTCAGGACCGCCTCCTGAAGGTACGGCGACGTCCGCCAGCTTCGCGCACGAGCGGAGCAGGTCCACCTGGCTGATCAGTGCATCGCTGCTGACGCCTGCCTTCACCTGCTTCGGCCACTGGAGCAGAAACGGGACACGAGTTCCGGCTTCGAAGTTGCTGTACTTTCCACCGCGCCAGGCACCTGCGGGCTTGTGATCGCCCAGCTTTTCGACCGCCTGATCCTTGTAGCCATCATCGACAACCGGACCGTTGTCGCTCGAGAACATCACGATGGTGTTGTCGGTCAGGCGCAACTTATCGAGCGTGTCCAGAATCTGACCGACACACCAGTCGAGCTGGGCGATGACATCTCCCCGCGGGCCCATTCCAGTCTGGCCGGCGAAACGCTTGTGCGGCACACGAGGCACGTGTATGTCATGAGTAGCGAAATAGAGGAAGAAGGGCCTGTCGTTCCCGCCCTGACGTATAAAGTCCTGAGCTTTGCGCGTCAGCACATCGGCCATATCTTCGTCGACCCAGCGTGCGGATTTCCCGCCGGTCATATGGCCAATACGGCTGATCCCGTTCACAACAGCCATGTCATGGCCGTGACTCGGATGCATCTTCAGCAGTTCCGGATTCTCGCGGCCGGTGGGCTCGCCAGGAATCGGCTTCTGATAATCCACCCGGATCGGGTCCTTCGGATCAAGGCCGGTGACTCTGCCGTTCTCGACATAGACGCAGGGCACGCGATCGCCTGTTGCGGGCACCAGGAAGGAGTAGTTGAATCCGATCTGATTAGGCCCGGGAGTGATCTCGCCATTCCAGTCGAGGGTACCGGTCCCAAGGCCTAAATGCCACTTACCTACAACTCCGGTTCGATATTCGGCTTGCTGCAGGATCGAGGGCAGGGTCGGTGTTCCGGGCTTGATAATCAGCCTGGCGTCGCCCGGCAGTACGGCGGTTCCCGGACGCCTCCATGCGTACTCGCCGGTCATCAGCGAATACCGGGATGGAGTGCACGTTGCCGACGTTGAATGCGCATGAGTGAACCGGATTCCATTTCGCGCAATCCGGTCCAGATTGGGGGTTTTGACTCGCGACGCACCATAACACCCCAGGTCGCCGTAGCCGATGTCATCGGCGTAGATCAGGACAACGTTGGGCCGCTGAGCCGTGGGCTGAGCAGTCAGCAGCGGCACAGCCCCTGCGAGGCACGACTTCACGAATGAGCGGCGATTCATGCAGCATTCACCTTATCATCGCCGCCACAACCGGCCCCCCCCGTACACTTCTGTGACAATTTACTTCTTGACAGTCAGTTGCATCTCAGGATTTAATGAAACTTCTACGTTATGCCCCGCATCGCCTGTGGTCTTCTCTCGTTCGCTGCGCTTTCCGGGCTTATCTGCACCGCGATCGGCGCGCCAATGGGTTCCCCGGCGGTGGTTCAGGGCAAAGTCACAGATGCAACCGGAGCATCAATCGCTGGGGCGCGCATCGCGTTAACTGGCCCCTCGGAGCGTCTGGCGACTACGGATATGTCGGGCTGGTTTCGCGTCGAAGCTCCAGCCGAGGGCGCTCACAGCATCACGATCAGCAACAGCTCGTTCCAGCCGTTCAGCCGGTCGCTCGACCTGAAGAGCGGTAACGTCCTACAGATCGACGTTGTCCTTCAGCCCGAAACGATGCGGCAGACCGTCATCGTGAGCGAGTCGGCAGCGGCGGTGGAAGCAATCACACGGCTCGGCGGGTCTCTCCACGAGACGCCGCGGTCGATCGAAGTATTGGGTTCCGATGAGATCCGGGACCGCAACTTTCGCAGCGTCCCGGATTTGCTGTACTTCGTTCCCAACATGGGCGTGAACAGCTATCGTGCGGGCGGCTACCATTTTTACGCCCGGGGCTTCCGCATGGGGCCGGACGATACGCGCGTGGACGGCTTCGCTGGCCTGAATGTAGGAGGCGGATTCGGGGGCTCATTGTTCGGCGTAGAGGAAGCTGTGCTGCTCCGCGGACCAGCGAGCCTGACGTATGGCGCGTCCGCATCCCCGGGCGGCATGATCAACCTGATCACAAAGAAGCCTCAGGAGGCTCGGACGACCCGGCTGGACCTGCGTAGCGGAACCTATGCCGGCCGTGGCGTCGGGCTTACCCAGCGGCCGTCGGTCAGTGCGGATCTGGATTCCACCGGGGCGCTCACACCGGGAGGCCGTATTCTTTACCGCGGATTGGCGACGATTGAGAATCAGAACTACTTTACGGGCGGCGTACTGGATCGCAATCGGTACCTTAACGGCTCTCTGACGTTCCGGCTGGATCCCTACGGCCGGTACTCGATCACGCCGATCGTTCAGTATGCACGGTTCAATCGGCCTGCAGGCGGCGGCATCGTGATCTCGCCCTCAACTTCACTAAGCGCCAACGACGGCATCACCGGTCCGATCCAGACGCTCGACCTGTCTCCGCTCGATGTAAACAGCTCCTGGGGCGGACGCATCGATCGCACAAGTCAGGCTGGCTTTGACTTCCGTGCATATCCGACTTCGCGCTGGCAGGCGAACCTTGCCTATCGCACTCTGCAGATGGATACATATGTGGACCAGGCAACGCCGCAGGCAACATCGGCCACCCAGATCAGCCTGCTCCGCGACGCTGGTGAAGTACAGCGTTTGCTGGCTCGCAGCGACACACGGCGCCGCTACCACAACGTGGATGCGAACACCTCCTACGAGCTTCGTGGCGCCTCGTGGAAAAGCCAGTTCTCGCTCGGCACTTACTCCCGCGTTGTTGCAACGCAGGCCACAACTCCGGCGGGGACAGTTCCGGCCGCCCATTCGCCGATTAACATCTATACCGGGATCGTGAGATCGCCGTTGATGTTCGGCGGATATCCTGCCCTGGTTTTCGGACCGCAGGATACGACGACTACATGGAACGGGTACGTGCAGAACCGAACCTCTGTGCTGAACGACAAGCTGGTCGTCACACTCGGGCTCGGGTACGGACAAAATCACCCAGGTGGCAGGCCGGTGCAGCGCGGGGATGTCATGCCCAATGCGGCAATCCTGTACAACATCACAGGCGATCTGGCCGTCTACGGCAGCTACTCGACCAGCTTCAACCCGGTTGACGCCACGCTGGAGGACATCCTTGGCGTTCGTGGAGCTTTCGATCCTTCTCTCGGGCGCAGCTACGAGGCGGGTGTCAAGTATGACCTGCCGGGACGCCGTGTGTCGACGACACTCAGCTTTTTCCGGAACAGCATCAGCAATGCTCTGGTGCAAACGGGCTTGAACGACGTCAACGCAAACGGAAATCGCTACTACGTGCAGTCGGGCACGCGCCGAGGTCAGGGCGCCGAGCTTTCCGGCGACTTTCGCATTCGAAGTGAATGGTTCGTGTCCGGGGCAGTGAGCTTCCTGGACTCCATTTATACGGGCGAAGGACCGGCAAGCGCCGCAGCGACACTTCCCATTCCCGGGTCGCGAGCTGAGAAGTCGCCGCGCTGGGCATGGAACGCGCGCACGCACTATCAGCGCTCCGAAGGCAAGTTTGCCGGATTCGGCGGCAGCCTCAGTCTCATGTGGCAGGGGCAGAGGCTCGGGAGCAATGGCGCCCGCACGTTCGCAGCACCGGATCCGCTGATGCTGCCCTCCTTCACGCGTACTGACGCTTCGGTGAGCTACCGGTTCAACGACAGCATCGACGTGGCATGCAATGTTGAGAACCTTCTGGATCAGCTTATTTTTGTGAATGCATCGGTCGGTTCCGCAATGGAAATCGCTGCTCCGAGGACGGCCACCCTGCGCCTGAGCTACCGGTTCTAAGCACCATGCGCAAAGCGATTTTCTGGGTCCACCTGGCCTGCGGAGTCGTCGCAGGGGCAATTGTGCTGCTGATGTCGGTAACCGGCGTGCTGCTGACCTATGAACGGCAGATGCTGGCGTGGTCCGACAGAGGGCCTTACCGTTCCCCTTCTGCGCCTTCGGAGCGTCCGAGTGTCGAGGCGGCTCTGGCCGACAAAGGACTGCTTCTGAATGGGAACATCGTCGTCCGCGCCGACGGTCGCGAACCGATTGAGATCAGTCGGGGGCGCGAGGGAGCGACCTACATAGAGGCTGGCAGCGGCAGAGTTTTGGGTGAGAGCAAGCGCGGGGGCCTGCGCGGGTTCTTCGGCACGGTGGTTGCGTGGCATCGCTGGCTCGGCGCCGAAGGCGCAGGCCGACAAACAGGCAAAGCGATCACGGGTGCCTGTAATCTCGCGTTTCTTGGTCTTGTGCTGACCGGAGCCTACCTGTGGCTTCCGCGCGTCTGGCGCTGGACCGCGGTCCGGCAGGTCGTGCTCTTTCGCGGCGGGCTGTCCGGAAAAGCACGTGATTTCAATTGGCATAACGTCCTCGGCATCTGGTGTTTCCTCCCGCTGCTCGTGGTCGTTGCTGGTGCGGTTCCGATCTCCTATACGTGGGCAAGTAATCTCGTCTACAGCATCGGAGGCGGCAAGCCTCCTGCACCTCCCGCAGCACCTTCGAAGCCGCCTGGCGGATCCGCGCCTTCTCCAGTCATCCTCGCAGGCGTGGATAGATTGCTCGCCCGCGCCGAGGCTCAAGTTCCGGGCTGGCAGAGCATTACGTTCCGCATACCACCGAATCCAGCCACTCCCATCGTCTTCACGATCGATGAAGGAAACGGTGGACAACCGCAGAAGCGAGGAACCCTGACTTTAGATCGCACCACAGCGGAGGTGGTCAGGTGGGAGCCGTTCAGCAGCCTTGACGCCGGAAGGCAAATCCGCATGTGGCTTCGGTTTCTCCACACGGGTGAGGCTTTGGGCATCGCGGGGCAGACGATTGCAGGGATTGCTTCAGCGGGGGCGGTTGTGCTGGTGTACACCGGGATCGCACTCAGCCTCCGACGGTTCGCAGCGTGGCGTCGGAGAAGGACCACCGCCGGTTCGCATGAGCCTGCTGCGGCTGTAAGATAGGGCAATGAGTATCTCGCGCCGCCGATTTCTCGAAACCACAGCCGCTGGCACGCTGGCCGCCCAGGCGTCCGCAGCAACGGACGCAATGCCGACGCGTGTTCTGGGAAAGACAGGCGCCAGAGTATCGGTCGTGGCCTTCGGGTCAGGCAGCCGCTGGCTGGCGTACAAGGACGAGGCCAAAGCGCACGAGGCGATGACGAAGGCTCTGGACCTTGGCGTCACCTATATCGACACCGCCTACGCCTACGGCAACGGCCAAAGCGAGACATGGGTGGGCAACCTGCTCGGCGCCCGCCGCAAGGACGTGTTTCTTGCAACGAAGTGCAGTGTGCGACCTGGAGATGACGCTGCGAGACAGATCGAAGGCAGCCTCAAGCGTCTGAAGACCGACCGGGTCGACCTGCTCCACATTCACAGCCTGCTTGGCCCGGAGGACCTGGCCAACATAGAGAAGCCCGGCAACGTCCTGGATGTGATCCGAAAACTTCGGGATCAGAAGGTGACCCGGTTTATCGGCGTCACCTCACACACTGATCCAGCAGTTCTCAGGACGGCTCTCGAGCGGCACGACTTCGACGTCACGCAAATGGCTCTCAACGTGGCTCGTGCAGGTATGGCCAAGGGCATCAGCGCTTACGGCGAGCAGCATGAGCACAGCTTCGAGAGCCTCGCGCTGCCGGTTGCAAACCAGAAGAAGATGGGCGTGATTGCAATGAAGATCTTCGCCCAGGAGAAGCTGAACGGCAAAGCGCCGGTGGAGAAGCTGATCAGCTACTCGCTGTCACTTCCCGTAACCGCAGCCGTGCTGGGCATGCCGAAGCTCGAGTACATCGAGGAGAACATCCGGGTTGCGAAAGCATTCAGGCCCATGCCGGCAGATGAAATGCGGCGGCTCTCGGGTGAACTCGCTGGAACCGAGAAGGCGGGAATCGACCGCTTCTTCTCCGATCACGTAGACGCCTGAGGACACCGGTGATAACGTAGTTGACCTGCCATGGGTCAACTGCAACGGCGTCTCAAGCTGCACAGCCTGATGGCCGCGCAGACGGCATCGACCGTCGCGAGGCCAGGCGATCATCGCATCGCTGATCTGAAAGCGTGGAGTATTCGCGAGCCTGTCTCCCGGCGCGCCTGGACGGTCGTTCGGCTCCGAACCGACTCAGGGCTTACAGGCTGGGGCGAGTGTGCCCGGGTTCAACCCGAGGCGATCGTAAATGCTGCGGGCACCGTTACGGGTAAGCCGGCGACCGGCTGGGCTGTCACACGCACCGGGACTGCACTCGATCCCGCGATCAGCATGGCCATGCTCGATCTTTCCGCGCGAGTAGCTTCCGTTCCATTGTTCAGGTTGCTCGGCGGTCCTACGCGTTTCAAGGTACGAGCGCTGATGACATTGTCAGGCGCGAGCGATGCGGACCTGACGGCGGCCGTTAAGCGACATTTCGCCGCAGGGCATCGAGCGTTCCAGGTGCCTGTACCCCAGACCGTTCACCGGAACCAGGGACAGGCCTTTCACCATGCCGTCAGAAAACGGATGGACAATCTCAGATCAGAAGCACCGGCCGGTATCAGCTTCGTCCTGAGCGGAGACGGCAAGCTCGCCCCTGGCGATGCGGCTGGAGTTGCCGCGGGCCTTGAGGGCTTTCATCTGCTTTGGTTCGACGAGCCTGCTCCGTTGACGAACGTGTCCACGCTGCGCAAGATCACCGACGAGAGCGTAACGCCGCTCGGGTTCGGCAAAACAATCCTGCATGGATCCGCTTTCCAGGATCTTCTCCGCGACGGACTCGCAGACATTCTGCGGCCGGACCTCGGGACCGTTGGGATTCCTGAGATTCGCGCGATCGCTGCCCTCGCCGAGACGTACTATGTGGCGGTCGCGCCCAACCATAACGGCGGACCTATCGCAACAGCGGCAGCGTTGCAACTTGCAGCCAGTCTGCCGAACTTCTTCATTCAGCATGTGCCCGTGGCGGAAGCGGAGGAGGATCGGAAGATCCGCACCGCAGTTGTCTCGCAACCGCACGAGACACCAACGGACGGCTATCTTCCCCTGTCCAACTCGCCGGGGCTGGGCATTGCCGTTAACGAAGATGCGCTTGAGCGTCACAAGGAGATGGCATAATGCGCCGCCGACACTTCCTGAATGGAGCACTGGCCGCGGGAGCGGTTCGGCGCTCCTCGCTCGCTGCCGACCTGTGCGGATGCGCCCCTGTCATGCAGGGTGTCAACCAGCCTGACCCGTTTGCGTCAGTTGCTTCGAAGGTCCGCGTGACGGGCATGAAGGTCTTCGGCGTCTCGCTGACACCGGAGTCCGATCGGCCTTACGTCTTTGTCAAGCTGGAGACGAATCAGGGCGTTATTGGCTGGGGCGAAGGCACGCTGGAGGGCAAAGCTGCCGCGGTAATGCACTGCATCGAGGACTTTCGCGAGTTCGTCATCGGCAAGGATCCGATGCAGGTGGAGCACCACTGGCAGTCGATGTACGTCCACAGCTTTTACCGAGCCGGTCCGGTGATCGGCTCCGCTATCTCGGGCATCGACCAAGCGCTTTGGGACATACGCGGCAAGGTTCTGGGCATGCCTTTGTACAAGCTCCTTGGAGGGCCCGTAGACCCTCGCGGCGTTCGCGGGTACTATCACGCGCGCGCCAGCACGATCGAGCAATTGCGGCAGTTGCGGCAAAGTGCCGGGCAGCAGGGCATCTCCTGCTTCAAATCCGGAATTCCCGGGTACTACGAGTGGATCGAAACCCCGGCCAGGATCGACCGTGCGCTGAAGCATATGCAGACGCTGCGCGAGGGACTGGGCCCGGACATTGACATCGGCGTAGACTTCCATGCCAAGACAAGCCCGGCCGTGGCTTCGATCCTGGTGAAGGAAGTCGAGCCGCTGAACCTCCTGTTCATCGAGGAGCCATGCCCGCCCGAAAACGTGGCTGCTATGGCGCGCATTGCAAAGAGATCCACAACGCCAAACGCCACGGGGGAGCGTCTGGTTGCGCACTACAGCTGTCGCGAGCTGATCGAGAGTGGCGTCATCGACATTCTGCAGACGGACATCAACCACGTTGGCGGCATAACCGCGCTCTGGAAGGTAGGACAGATGGCCGCGCTTTCGGGTGTCTCGATGGCTCCCCACGCGTGCGAGGGCCCAATTGGCGGCATCGCGACCGTCCATGTAGACGCAGCGACGCCAAACTTCCTTGTGCAGGAGATCTGCAGCGGCGTAGAGCCAGCAATGCAGGAGAAGGTTTGGGCCGAGTGGATGGGCTTCCCGATCATGCGGATGGTGAACGGAAGGTTTCCGCTGCCCGAGAAGCCAGGCCTCGGCTTCGAACTCGACGAGAAGGCGCTTGCGAAGTACCCGTTTGGGGGCACAAAGCCCATGGCGCGGGTCTTCCACGACGATGGATCTGTTGCGGAGTGGTGATGCTCAGTTGCGGCCGGAAGGCAACATATTCCGGATAGCCGCGATACGCCAGCCTTCGGCTGTGCGCCGGCAGACAAAGGTAGCCCACATCCGGCGTGGTTCACCGCTGGCGGAAGCAATCTCGTAACGGCCGTCGGCGAGTGCCACGTCGGGAGTAAGCGCACGAACCGTCTCGACCGTGATGGTGCGCTTTCCT
This sequence comes from Bryobacteraceae bacterium, assembly GCA_035633775.1. Classification (GTDB taxonomy): domain Bacteria; phylum Acidobacteriota; class Terriglobia; order Bryobacterales; family Bryobacteraceae; genus JAWXCM01. The sequence goes on along the minus strand of DASQEG010000188.1, from coordinate 801 downwards.
TCGTTCTGCCGCGAACTGGCCATCGCGCCTTTGACCAGTGCTTCCCTGCCCCGGCGCCACTCGCCCGTCGAAACCAGCTGGTCGGCATCCGCAGTAAACAAAGAGGCAGTTCCAGCGGGGTCCATCTTCTCGCGGGCGTCGACGTATCTCCCAACCAGCTCACGAATGGCTGTATCGGGGGACTGGGCCATAACGGTGGCCGCTGCGACAGGAAGAAGTAAGGTGAAAACGCGCATGTCCGATGATAAATATCATGGACCGCCGACGCTTCCTCGCATTCACCGCGCTACAGGCTTACGCGCACCACTCCACGGCGGAAGCGGCACAGGATGAAGACTTCTGGATGCACGTGCGCCACGCCTTCATTGTGGACCGCAACATCATCAACCTGAATAATGGTGGGGTCTGTCCCTCGCCGCGCGTGGTGATCGACACCGAAAAGCGTCTCCTCGACATTGAGAACATGACGCCCACGTACTACATGTGGCGGGTTCTCGATCCTGGCCTGGAGACGGTGCGCAGGCGGCTCGCCCGTGAGTTCGGCTGCGATCCGGAAGAGATCGCGATCACAAGAAACGCGAGCGAGGCACTCGAAACCGTACAACTCGGTCTCGATTTGAAGCGCGGTGACGAAGTACTGACGACCAATCAGGACTACCCGCGCATGATCACAACCTGGCAACAGCGTGAACGCCGGGACGGCATCGTGCTTAAGCAGATCTCATTCCCAGTGCCTCCGCCCAGCCTGGATCATCTGGCGGGTTTGATCGAACAGAACATCACCCCGCGGACGCGGGTGAT
>DASQEG010000187.1:0-2809 GCA_035633775.1 Bryobacteraceae bacterium | reverse complement strand
CCGGGCTGCTGCACATCGAGCACACGTACACGAGCCCCTGCAGCGGCAAGGAAATCCAGCAGCGCAGTGCGGCTGGGGTTGAGGCCAACGTTTCGAATGACGACCTGCGATTCGGGCACGATCGAGCCTGCCACCAGGAAGAACGCGGCGGAGGAAAGGTCGCCGGGAACCGTAAGATTGCGGCCCTGCAGCGTTTGTCCTCCGACAATTGAGATCTCGCCCTTGCGCGTCGTGATCTCCGCACCGAACTCGCGGAGAGCGATCTCCGTGTGATCGCGTGTTCGAACGCTCTCGCGTACGGTCGTCGTGCCATTTGCAAACAGCCCTGCCAGCAGCACGCAGCTCTTGACCTGGGCACTCGGAACCGGCAGCGTGTAATCAATCGCGTGCAGGCTGCTGCCCGTAATGGTCAGCGGCGGAAACGTATCGTCGCGCCCGTCCAGTTGTGCTCCCATCTCCCGGAGAGGTTTGATGATGCGAGCCATGGGCCGCCTGGACAGCGACTCATCACCGCCAATCGTGGTGCGAAATGGTTGGGCCGCGAGGATGCCTGACAGCATGCGGATGGTCGACCCGGAGTTGCCCGCGTCGAGATCGGTTGCAGGCCCGTTCAGTCCTCGCAATCCGCGACCCTCGACCGTAACCTGACTGCCGTCTTTCGTCCAGGCAACCCCGAGTGAACGCATGCAGCCGAGCGTGCTCTGGCAATCCGCTCCGGTCGCGTAATTCTCAATTACGGAGGTCCCTTCGGCTATGCCGGTGAGCATCGCGTATCGATGGGAAATCGATTTGTCGCCGGGCAGGGAAACTTCGCCCTTCAGCCGGGTCACCGGTGAGATTTGCTGGTCCATTCGAAGAACCTACATGGTACTTCGCGGGGGCGCGACGGCCGGTGGCGCTACTCGATCGGAAACGGCCCGGCGTTCTCAACCCGGAGTTCGCGGCCGCTTGCATCCTCGAAGCTAACCCGCCATGCGTGGTTACGGGCGTGGTACGCGAACTGCGCCTGGAAAAGGCTGTCGTCGCCCGGCTCCAGGACTGGAGCCTCGATATGGCCCTGCTGTTTCGTAAGAACGTTGTTGCCTATGTCCAGCACTTCAAGAATAACGGCAACTTTGCGGATCGGTTTTCCGCTTACGTTGCGAATGCGGCAGTCCACGTTGACGCGGCTGTCGTCAACTTTTGCCGTGGCGTCCAGAATTTCCACCTCCGGACCTTTCTGCTTTTGGGCAGAAACCACGCTTGAACAGATAAGGATGGCCAAGGCCGACCGCCGGTGCATAGCAACACCATTTTACGCAGCCCACCAAGCGCGACGAACTGTGAGTCGCGGGGTGTTAAACTGATCCTAATCGCGGAAAATTGCAGGAGATAAGCAGAAGATGAGGAGTAGTGTCCAGGCAGGGGTCTGCCTTGCCGTGCTTGTGTTGCTAGCCGCTGTCCGCGTGCAGGCGCAAACAAGCCGCGGTACAGTCACCGGTGTCGTGAGCGATTCTACGCGGGCGTCCGTGCCAGGGGCGGGTGTTGAGATCGTCTCTAAGGAGACCAACGTCGTTCGCAGCACGACCACCAACGAACAGGGCGTTTACCGGTTCGATGCGGTGGATCCTGGCACTTACGACGTCTCGGTGAAAGCACAGGGTTTCAAGGCATACACCAGCCGTGCCATTCCGGTTTCCGCCGCACAGACCGTGGGCGTTGACGCAACGCTCGAAGTCGGTGAAGCGGCGAACTCGGTTGAAGTGACCGCGGATACCGTGGCGCTGCAAACGGAGAGTCCGGTGAAGGGCGGCATCATCAGCACTATCCAGGCCACCACCCTGCCGGTTTTCAGCCGTAATCCGAATATGCTTGCGCTAACGCTGCCGGGCATCACCGAACAGCGATCCGATCTTCCGGGCATCATGACATTTTCGTCGAACGGTTCGCGAGGTCGATCCAACAACTTTCTGCTGGACGGTACCGAGAACAACGACATCTCCGTTGCTGGACAGGCGTTTCAGGTGAAGAACCCTGACGCGGTTCAGGAAGTGTCCATTCAGACCGCGCTTTACGATGCGGAGTTCGGCCGCGCCGGCGGCGCTGTTGTCAATACGATCACGAAATCCGGTACGAACACCTTCCACGGCACTCTTGGTTGGGTGGCTGATTTTACAAACGACGATGCGATTCCGAACGTGCTCTCGATTTCTCCTTCGATAAGCCAGCGCGGCAAGCTGCCTCCGGGGTACGAGCAGTTCTACAGCGGCACGCTCGGAGGACCGGTCGTTCGGGACCGGACCTTCTTTTTTACGTCGTGGCAGGAGCAGCGCCGGCGTGCAAGCAACAGCAGCACATTCACAACTCCCACCCAGAACGGGCGGGACCAGCTGCGACGGCTCTTTGCTCCGGGAGTGAACGAGCGTGTCGATCTTTATCTCGACGTCAGCAAAGGTGTGGTCGCGACAGGGCAGCCGTTCCCCATCGACCTTGGCAATGGACGCGGAAATGTGGAGTTCGGCACGGGCGTGCTTACATTCGGTCAGAAGTACGACGCACGCCAGTCCCTTTCCCGAGTGGACCATCATTTCAGCGAGCGCGACATTCTGTCCGTACGATATGGCTACGATAGTCAGCTAAATCCTGTAGGAAATGTGAACTTCCCTGGATTTATTACGAGCAGCCGGCAGCAGTACCACAACGCGGTCATTGCGCACACCCACGTGTTTACGCCGACTCTGACCAACGAGCTCCGGGTTCCGTTCAACCGGATCACCCTCGACTCACCGGTTGATGCTGAAGATCCGCGAGCGGCGAGCATGCCGCTGCA
>DASQEG010000186.1:0-4855 GCA_035633775.1 Bryobacteraceae bacterium | reverse complement strand
GGAGCGGGTGCACCGTTCGCATTGCCATCGTTGTACATTGCCGTTGCACGCCGGTTCCCTGAGCTCCGAATCATTCTTGCTCACGGAGGAGGCGGGTTGTACGTCGGAGAATGTATCGTGGCCGCAGGCGTGTGTCCGAATATCTTCGTGGAACTGTCCTCACTCATGCCGCATCACTTGTCAGAGGTTCTTCAGCACGTTCCATCGTCGCGGCTGCTGATTGGCTCCGACTTGCCGGAGAGCGTGGCTGCAGAGATCGACAAAGTCATCGGGCTGAAGGTGCAGGACGTCGTCAAGCGGGACATCCTGTGGAACACCGCAGAGAAGCTGTTCGGAACGGAGACAAAGCAATGAAGACTCGCCGGGAACTGTTGTTGGCTCTATCCGCCGCCGCTGCCGGGGCCCAGACCACGCGCAAAACGGGAACCGCCCCTCGTTCGGAGAAGCCAGCGCCTCAACCCGACTGGCCGCAATGGCACGGTCCCGACAGGACGAACCTGTCACGCGAGACAGGATTGCTGAAGCAATGGCCTCAGGGCGGTCCGAAGTTGCTGTGGAGCACGCGGGGACTCGGAACCGGGTACGGCACAGTTGCCATCCAGGGGAATCGCATCTACGTTCAGGGTGCGAAGGGCGGGAAGTCGGTTGCGCTCGGTCTCGATCGGGCCGACGGCCGAATTCTCTGGACTGCACCCGTGGGCCGTGCCCTGGACCAGGATCGCGGCGGCGGCCCCCGAAGCACACCGACAGTGAACGGCGAAAACATCTATGTGCTGACGGAGAACGGTGATCTTGCGTGCATTCGTGACAAGGACTCCCACATTGTCTGGAACCGAAATATCCTCGCTGACTATAACGGTCGGAATCCAAACTGGCACATTAGTGAGTCGCCCCTGATCGACGGGAACATGCTGGTGGTTACACCCGGCGGGCGCAACGGCGGCATGGTTGCGATGGATAAAGCGTCGGGCAAGGACATCTGGCGCTGCACGGAAATGTCAGGGGGTGCCGGATATGCGTCCTGCATCGTGGCCGACGTTCACGGGGTGCGCACGATCATGAACCTGACCGGCGCGGCCGGTGTAGGTGTCCGCGCGTCGGATGGCAAGCTGATGTGGGCTTATGAAAAGCCCGCCAACAACGTTGCAAACTGTACAACCCCCGTCTACAGCGACAACAAGGTGTTCTACACCTCGGCTTACGGCACAGGCTGCGGCCTGCTGCAACTCAGCAACCAGGGCGGCAGCATCCGGGGCGACGAAGCATACTTCACCCGGGACATGCAGAACCACCATGGAGGAGTCGTGCTCGTCAACGGACACCTCTACGGTTTCTCGAACGCGATCCTCACATGCATGAACTTCGCGGATGGAGCAGTCAGGTGGCGTGACCGCAGTGTGGGCAAGGGCAGCGTTACGTACGCCGATGGAATGCTGTACCTGCTCGGAGAGAATCAGCAGGTAGGGCTCGCCGAAGCCACACCGGACGGCTACCGCGAAAAAGGCAGGTTCAGCATCGAGGATGCAGGCTGGCCATCGTGGGCTCACCCGGTCGTCTGCGGCGGCAAGCTTTACATCCGAAATCAGGATACTCTTAGCTGCTACAGCGTTCAGGGCTGAGTTCAGCGGAATTCAATTGCGGTAACCTCGCCGGCAGTGCCGTATCGCGCATCCGCGTGCGGCCGGTACTCGATTTCAACTGACCGGCGGGGCACCTCGCCGCAGCGAAACTCGTCCCAGGTACCGCCTGCATTGCGGAGCACGACTGACCCGGGCTCACGGACCAGGAGGAGCACTTTGCCAGAATCTGTGATGACGTGCAGCCGCGCACGATCCCTCAGACAATCCACCTGCACGAGCCCACCACTGACGAGCTGCCGCTCCGTGCTTCGGGCTCGATGCTCTGCCGGGTTGCCTGGCGGGAGCGGTCTGGACCGGACAATGTTGTCTGCTTCTCCTTCGATAAGCCGCAGCAATCCTTCTGTCCGCGCGATTTCGTCGGCTCTTGCAGCAAGCCGGCGAGCACGTGCAGCCGCTGACCGGGCCTGCTCTTTCGCTCCCAGCCGGTGATGTGCGAGAGCAAGATGCTCCCAAACGGGGCCATGCAGGGGTCGCAACTGCGAAGCGCGGGTCAGGGACTGCGCAGCCTCAGGATTGCGGCCAGCTTCCAGAGCAAGGTACCCGCGCAGATAATGTGCATCGAACAGATCCGGATCGCGTTTGAGCGCCTCGATGAGCCACGGCAGCAACTCTGTGTCGTGTCGACCCGCTTCGCGGAGAACCAGGGCGTACTCATACCGGAGGCGCCCGGATTCATCGCCCAGTTGCATGGCTTCATAGTAGTGGCTCAGGGCTCGGTCGAGATCGCGTGCCCCAAGTGCTGCATCGCCCAGCGCTGACTGCACGCCGGGGTGTCCGGGCGCACGTTGGGCGAGCTCCTGCAGGGCATCGTCGGCAAAACGCGTTCGCCCGACCGCGAGAAGCAACTCGTGCAGCCCCAAACCTGCCTCTACCGCGGTGAGCTGTTGTGCCGGCCGATCGTCAGGCTGCTCCTCCATCCGGCTTGCTCGGAACCGCACTCCCGTGAACCGGGCCTGGCGAATGTACGCTTCCAGGTCTGACCGGACCGCTCCAAGTCCTTTACCAAAAGCGCGCTGAAATGCACGTGCCGGATCATCACCTGCTTCGAGGGCAGCGACCAGGTTCGGGAAACCCGCCTGGTACGACGGTGCGAAGTTCAGCATGTGTGCCAGAGCCCAGCTCTGGGCATAGAAGATGCCCGTCTTGTCGCGTTCGTTGTATTGCGGCGAGTCATGCTCGACGTGCAGCAGAACGTCCATCGGAAGCAGCGGTTCCGAACGAAGGGTCGCGAGATGCCCGGTGACCACATCCCCGATACGAACCTCTGCGCCGTGCAGGACGGTCGTGGAGTAAACTTCCGCAGTTCCTTCGCTGAGCCAGACCGGAGCCTGAACGCCGGCATGGCGCATCATCAGATGCACGTATTCATGAAAGACGACGCGCGGGAAACTGGCGCCTGCAGCAAGCATCGCAATGTGGTCCCGCTTCGCTCCCGGCTGGTAGTAACCAGCGGCCCCGCTGATGACCTTGTAAGGGCGAAAATCGTCATCGGACCGAAACACAAATACTCGCACCGGGATTTTTGAAAGGTCCTCCTGACCGGTACGCTCGGCGAAGACGTGCCGGATGCGCGTAAGCAGGCGCAGAACCTCGCGGCCCGTGCGTGTCCCGGCCGAACTGTAAACCTCGAATCCAGGCGCCTGCAGCCGCACCCACTTCGGTTCCGCCGACAAGCACAACGCAAACAACGCCGCAAGGCTGAATATCCGCCCTGTCATCGCTTGATTTTACTGCTTCGTTACACCTCCGGTATGGCCGCGATTCAAATTTCTAATTGGATTCCGCAGTCGCTGACGGCTATGGTTGGTTATGACTGGAACGGCCATGGAACCACAGGTCAGCCTTCTTCATAAAATCAGCAGCATTGTTAGCTCGGACCGCGCGCTTGATGAAATGCTGGGTGAAATCATCGGATTGACCGTACAAGTCACCGATTGTGACGCCTGCCTTGTTTACCTGCTCGAGCAGGAGACAGGCGACATTGTTCTCCGAGCGTCGCAGGTGCCACATGCCGGCGACCTTGGCACCCTGCGCCTCGCCGCGGGTGAGGGCATCACAGGCTGGGTCGCGGAACACAATTCCGTTGTGGCCCTGCCTCGGAATGCCAACTCGGACGCGCGCTTTAAGAAGTTTCCCGCCCTTGTAGAGGATACGTACGAGGCGTTCCTTTCAGTGCCGCTGGTAGCTGCAGGTGCCATGGTCGGCGTTATCAACGTGCACCATAAGGAATCGCACGACCACACACCTGAGGAGATTGGGCTTGTCTCCTTCATTGGTGAGCAGATGGGCGGAGCGATCAATCGCGCGCTGCTGATGGAGGAGAACGCGCGTCTGCAGGAAGAAACGCTGGAGATGAAGCGCCAGCTTGAGACGCGCAAGGTCGTTGAACGTGCCAAGGGTATCCTCCAGTTCAAGTACAAGCTCACTGAAGAAGAGGCGTACCTGCGGCTGCGCAACGAAAGCCGTCGGCTCCGCCGTCCTATGAAGGACCTTGCAGACGCCATCATCCTTGCCGAAGACCTGAGCCGCAAGACCGAGTCGTCGGTCGTCGGTAAGGACGGCGAGGACTGACTTCGATAATGGTGGTTTGCCACCATTCCGGCCTCTTATCCGCAATCCGCATCTGTTGACGGTGCTGGGCAACTTTGTCCGGCGCCGGCTCGACGTTGTCCGCTTTCCTGCGAAACCGCGCTGCGTGGAGACTGAGGCAGGCGTCCGGATTCTTGTTCATACACAGGCACCGCGGGGTGCTAAACCTTCCGCGTCACTGGTCACGGTGCATGGTCTTGAAGGTTCGAGTAACGCCGGGTACATCCGCAGCCTGAGCCAGCTCGCACTCGAGCATGGCTACGAGGTGCACCGGACGAACATGCGTAGCTGCGGCGGAACGGATGAGGACTGCCGGACGATGTACCATGCCGGGCTGACCTCCGACACGCTGCACATCCTGCGTGAGATCCGGGCACGTACAAGCGCACCGGTTTTCCTTGCAGGCTTCTCGCTGGGTGGCAACGTCGTTCTAAAGCTTGCGGGCGAGCTGGGCGAGGCCGCTCGCGACCTGATCGCCGGGGTTTTGGCAGTGTCCGTTCCCGTCGATCTTGCGGCGTGCGTTCGAGCACTCAGCCGCCCTCAGAATCGGGTCTACGAGTTGCGCTTCCTTCGCGCACTCAAGGCGAGGATACGGCGGCGGGCTCTACAGGATCCCGATTCATACC
>DASQEG010000185.1:0-2075 GCA_035633775.1 Bryobacteraceae bacterium | reverse complement strand
CGAAACGACAGTGTGCCTGCTGGACTGAAGCAATCGGTTGAGCAGGGCCGAAGTGACAGGGATCCGTCCCTGCAGTCGCATCCCACGGAAGCCTGGGAAACCGGTTTGTAGCTCGTTCCGGAGTCTCTCCGACGATGTCATAGATCACGCCCGGAATGTGTAACCGTGTTCCCGGCCGGCAGCTGACGGCCAGAGACAGGTGGAGGAGGACGCGACGTCGCACACGCTATTTGGGGTTAGGCCCGCGGCTCTCTGTCACCACTCTCACAAACACGTCCCGTCCCCTTCCAGTGTTGTTGCCGCTCCCCGCCTGATAGCCGTGTTGCACTCGGAGAGTCTTGTCGATCGTAAGTTCTTTCCCGCCTGCTGCCAGGTTGAGCACATGTTGCGCTGTGACAGGCGCTCCGTTGATAACCTGCACAGCCTCTGTCACAAGCGCCGCACCCTCGCGCCTGGCTCGGGTCTTCACTTCCACGCCGGATTCACTGAATACAAGGTTCTCTGAACCGTTCAGGTTATACGCTAAAGTTTCTGTCGACGCGCGTTCGGAAGAGTCGCGATAATTCGTGATCGTCTTGACCCTGAGTTCCGTGGCCGTCTGCTGAATAAAGAGCGTCACTGAGCCAATGGGCACACCGTGGTGTGCGGATTCGCTGCGGGTCGTGTCCATCTTCCATTGACCGGAGAAGTCCTTCTGTTCATTCGGGGCAGCAGATGCCACAACGGTCGCGAAAGCCAGGAGAGCGATGGCGATACGGTACATGTGCTCCTCCTCCGGACGTCAGAATAGCAGCCTCATGAGGTCTCAAGCTTCGCCCGTCTGGGTCAGGGTGCATGGGACCTCACGTTATCGGCAGGTCGCCAACGGATTTATTTTGCAAACCGCCGGAAAAAGCTGGTGTCAGTCCACTCTGGGCGTTCCGGTGCATTCGCGACACGCTCCAGCAGTGCCGCCATCACTTGATTGAACTTGGCTGCTGCCTCACGATCCACCGGCTGCTGCAGATCGTCCGAAGGGGCGTGATACCGGTTGCGAAGCCAATCCTTATGCAGCTTCTCTTCGGGTGAGTTCGGCTTGTATCCAAATTTGAAGGCGAGCGACGGCACGCCCTGGCGAATGAAGCTGTACTGGTCACTTCGGATAAACAGATTACGGTTGGGTTCGGGGTCCCGTTCGACTGCGACCTGGAACTCTTTTGCCACTGTCTGGATCGGGGCAGCAAGCGTCGACTCGTCCAGCCCAAACACGACGAGCCGGTCGAGTGCGTGCAGCGGGAGGAACATATCCAGGTTGAGAGCGGCCACCAGGGTTCCGCCAGTTACGGTGGGGCGCTCGGCGAAGTAGCGGGAGCCGAGCAGGCCCTTCTCTTCCCCGCACACGGCCACGAACAGAACGCTTCGAGCAAGCTTGCGACCTCTCATCGTGCGTGCTGTTTCGATGAGCGTCGCCACGCCCGAAGCATTGTCGAACGCCCCGTTGTAGATGTTGTCGCCGTTGATGGGTGCACCGACACCTACGTGGTCAAGGTGTGCCAGCAGGACCACGTATTCATCCTTCAATTTGGGATCGGCACCCGGCATGACTCCGATCACGTTCGGCGCCTCGGCCTCGGCGGTCCTCACGGCCACCTTAGAGCGAAGCGTACCTTTCAGCGGGAATTTAGGCAGCGGCTTGCCGGCACTCGCCAGCGCCATTAACTCCTCTGTCGTGTGACCCGAGCCCTCCAGGAGTTTGTCCAGGGATGCGGGATTCAGCGACAGACTGATCTGCAGCTTTGCGCCGTCCTGCATAGAACGGTCCGCCAGGCCCATCGACGGCATCACACGCGCCAGCTTCGACCGTTCCCACGGCACGTCCATGAACCTTGGGTTCGCTACGCCGATTGCTCCGGCTACACCAGCATTTGTGAGGTAGGGCGCAGCCGCACGCCCAGTCCGATAGTGGGAGACAAGCGGGCCGGGAAGGCTCGCTGGCGTTCCGTTGATGGCCACGATGATCTTGCCTTTAAGGTCCAGCCCCTCGAAGTCGCTGTACTTGTGTTCCGGGACTACCAGGCCATAGCCAACAAAGTACA
>DASQEG010000184.1:0-1943 GCA_035633775.1 Bryobacteraceae bacterium | reverse complement strand
CTCACGACAAGATAGTCGACGCGGGGGTGGTCCCCGCCACCCACTAGGAGACATGAAATGGCTGACACTGAGAAGCAGGCGCGTGCCGTAAAGAACGTCGCTCGCGACACTGCGAACAACGCTGCCGAAACGGTGCGGCAGACTGCTGAAACCGCACAGAAGACCGCTGAGCGCACCTTCGAGGCTTTCCAGTTCCCGTCTTACGAAATGCCGGAAGCGTTCCGTTCCTTTGCCGAACAGGGCATGTCACAGACCCGTGAAGCCTATTCACGCCTGAAGACGGCTACCGAAGAGGCGACCGACGTTCTGGAAGAGACCTTCGCCACGACGCGCGACAGCGTTATGGAGATGCAGTTCCAGGCCTTGGAAGCTGCCAAGAACAACAGCGACGCGACCTATGACTTCGTCAAAAAGCTCCTCGGCGTGACTTCGGTCAGCGACGCCGTCCAGTTGCAGACCGCCTATGCGCGCGAGCGCTTCGAGGCTTTCGTGGATTACTCCAAGGAAGTTCAGTCCTCGGTCGGCAAGATCAGCTCCGACGCGAGCAAGCCCGCCAAGGTCCTCTTCGACCGCACCGTGCGTCAGGACAAGGCCGCCTAAAGCTTCTGCCTTACCGAATGATCCTCGTAGCCCGGCTCCGGCCGGGCTCTTTTTTTGCCCTATTGGCGCCACGCCAGCCAAGCCTAATAGGGAGCGCAAGCAACACGCTGGAGCCGGGTTCACAGATGTACTGCGAGACCACCCACGGGATCCGTGTCTCCGTCAAACCGCGCTTCCTGCCCGAGCAGTCCAGCCCGGCGGAGAGCCGCTACTTCTGGGCCTATACGGTCGAGATCGCCAACGAGACGGGGGCGCCGGTGCAGGTCCTGGCCCGCCACTGGGTCATCACGGATGCCAATGGGCACAGGCAGGACGTCCGCGGTCCGGGTGTCGTCGGCGAGCAGCCGATCGTCACACCCGGAGATTCCTTCACCTATACGAGCGGCTGTCCACTGACGACCCCTTCCGGGATCATGGCCGGAACCTATGAGGTCCGCGAGCCCGGCGGCGAAGTGTTCCAGGTCGCGATCCCGGCATTCTCGCTCGACCTTCCCGGCGCCAGGCAGATCCTCAACTAGGCCCTTACGCGCCGATCCGCTCACCCCTCCCCGGTGGCGAATTCCGACGGGTCGAAGCGGTAGCGCGTGCCGCAGAACTCGCAGCGCACGTCGATGTGGCCGTCCTTGGATGCCGCCGCGATATCCTCCGGACCCATCTGTGTCAGGACATTGTGTATCTTTTCGCGCGAGCAGGAGCAGTTCTCCTCGATCCTGACCGCATCGAAAGCCCTTACGCCGCGCTCATGGAAGAGGCGGAACAGGAGCCGCTCGGCGGAGATGGCCGGATCGGTCAATTCGTGATCCTCGACGGTATCGATCAAAGCCTGGGCTTCCCGCCACGCCTCGTCTTCCGACGGATCCTCCGCAGGCTCCGCTCCTTCCGGGAGGTCCCCCGCCGGAAGATCGCGGTGGCGCAGCCGGTCTTCGGAAACGGGCAAGAACTGCCCGATGATGCCGCCGGCCCGCCAGCTCTGCCGGGTGGCGCCCGCCTCATCGCGATCGAACATTTCCGCCACTGACAGCCGGATGCGGGTAGGTATCTGCTCCGACTGCCGGAAGTAGGTGTGCGCGGCAACTTCAAGCGTAGCACCTTCCAGCGGCACATAGCCCTGATACCGCTGCTGCGTCTGCCCCTGCTCGATCGTCATGGCGAGAGTGCCAGTGCCGAGCAGGCTGGCTGGTTCGGCCCCGCCGAGTCCGCTTGCGGCCTGCAAGGCGTCAGCGTCGAAAGAAGCCGTGGCGCGGATTTGCGCCGGCATGCGCACATCGACCACCAGCATGGAGACCGGCCCGTCAGTCTGCGTCTGCAGGATGAAACGTCCCACATCCTTCAGCGATGTGGCC
>DASQEG010000183.1:0-2824 GCA_035633775.1 Bryobacteraceae bacterium | reverse complement strand
CACTGGAACGATCTCTACTGGCCTTTGATCGTTATCAACAACGTCAGCCTTGCGCCTCCGCCGCTCGGTATGATGTTCTTCGCTAATGCGGAGACAGGCTCGAACTACGGTGCCCTGACGGCGGCTGCCACCATTCTCACGGCGCCGCTCGTGGTCACATTCCTGTTCGCGCGCCGGCAATTCATCCAAGGCATCACGATGACGGGCATCAAGTAATATCGGCGGTTCATCAAAGCATCACAATACGGGCCGACAACAGCGGACGCCCGGGACGGTGATCGAAGGAGCAAGGGAGAAGTACCAGATGAGTTACATGTCGAAGCTCACCGCCCCATTGTCGGCACTAGGTCTAGGGGCTCTCCTCGCGACGGGTCCCGCCTCTGCGCAGGACGTCAACCTGGACGTGCTCTATGCCCAACCCGGCTTTGCGAGGTATCACGATCCGGTCGCGCAGGTCTTCATGGCAAAGCACCCCAACATCAAGATCTCCTTCCGGGCCCCAGCGGCCAATTACGACGAAGGACATCAGGCGATGATGCGGCAGTCTATCACCAATCAGCTGCCAGACATCTATATTCCAGGCTTCCACCTGCTCGAGGAACTCACCAATGCGCTCTCCAAGCGCAACCAGATCCTCGAGCTCGAGGCGCTCTACAATGCGGAACCGGCTGAATGGCGGTCGGCCAACTATACCGAGAGCATGATCAATCTCGGCAAGGTCAACGGCAAGCTCTATGGCCTGCCGGTCAATGCATCACTGCCGATCATGTACTTCAACTCCGAGCTGGTGAAGAAGGCTGGCGGCGACCCGCAGCGCATGCCCGATACCTGGGACGGGGTCATCGCCCTGGCCAAGAAGATCCGGGAGACCTCGCCGGGAGTCGCCGGAGTCGGCTACGCCGTCCATGACTGGCCGGACGACTGGCTGTTCCGGGCCATGATCCACCAGTCCGGCGGCAAGATGCTCGATTCCTCCGGGAACAAAGCCGGATTCGATGGTGAGCCGGGCAAGAAGGCGTTGGAGCATTTCCGCCGATTGGTCACCGAGGGCGGCATGCCGCTGATCGACTTCGACTCCGCCCGGGCTCAGTTTACGGCGGGGCAGATGGGCATCCATTTCGATACCCCAGCGCGCCTGCGCGTGATCTCAGACCAGATCGGAAACAAATTCACGCTCGGCACCGAAGTCTTCCCGATCGACAACAAGGCCAACGGCGGCATCCCGACCGGGGGGAGCGCGATCATTATCACAGCGAAGGATCCGGCGAAGCAGAAAGCGGCCTGGGAATACGCGAAGTTCCTGACGGGTCCGGAGGCCCAGAAGATCGTCGTGGAGGTGACCGGGTACCTTCCGACCAACAAGCTCTCTGCCGGGCCGCAACTTCTGGGCCCGTTCTACCTGGCGAACCCGCAGTTCGCGACCGCGGCCCGGCAGACCGACCGAGCGGTACCGTGGCAGGGCTATCCGGGCGGCAACTCCGTCCGGGTCTGGCGCACGCAGCGAGAGATCATCACAGGCGTCATGCGCGGCGAGCTCACGCCCAAGGCTGGCCTTGAGAGGCTCGTCAAGGAAACGAATGCGTTAATCCAGTAGCATAGCCGAACGGGCCGCTCACCAACGGCGGCCCGTCCTTCAGGCGGCCCTGCAGACAGGCGGCGACGAAGGTTGGGCTCGTGCCGTCATCCTACGTCCAGCCGCTCGGCAAGTGGCGACACACGAGCTAAAGGCGAGGGAGGACTCAGCGAAGAAGCCCAGTTTCAAAGGCCTATTCGAGCCCGACTGTCTTGGGCGTATCGGCCTCCACCTCCAGCGGTGTGATGTCCTCTGCCTCAAGCTCCTGGCGGGCAAGCTCCCTCCAGTACCTGAGCTCGGCGGTGTCTTTCCCGACCCGCTCTCCTGCCATGACTGCAGCCCAGCCAAGCCCCTGCTCGTCAGCGAGCTTCCGGGCCCGGGCCGTGAGCTCATCTTCCGTGAAGCGAATCGTGGCCATTGCGGATCTCCGCTGATCGTGAGCAGGAGCGTATAACCTGCTGATGTAGTGCGACGGCATCGTGAAGGAAGAGAGGCGGGGAAAAGCCCTGTTGGCCCCCAGCTGGGGCGCTCCAGGATCAAGGAAGTCACAGATCGCCGAACAGTGCCTTCAGAAGGGACCTCGTTTGGCAAGCTCCTCAAAAGCACTTCTTAACTGCCCGAGCCGGTCAGCGTAGGCTTTGCTCAGGCAGGCACGGTCGCCACTACAGGCCGTGCGCCGTTTGAGCCAAGTGACCTGCGTGCTTTCGAGGTTCTCCTGAGCACTCATGGCGAGGAGCGGCTTGAGCTGGGTGTAGAGGACCGCCATCTCAACGTCCGCGTCGTCCAACGTGCGATCGGTGCAGATCGCCTTCTCGTCAGCCGCTTCGGCCTTGGCGCAGTCGAAACTGGCCGCCTGGATGGGGTGCCCTGCGGCGACCAGCATCAGGGTCGAGAAGGCCGTGAGGCACAGCGCTTTCCAGATCATTGGCTTATTCCCAAAAGTACCCACTTGAGGAGAACTCTTCCGACTGGAGGAGGCTCCCTGCTGACCCGGTCCGGTTGGTTCGAGGCTGAAGTAAGAGTAACGCCCATAGCGTCTCGGCAGGAACTCCTTTCACCAGTCCCGGCTGGCTGGCCCGCATATCCGACACAGCAGGTGCTCGGCCCTGCGTTCCGGTTCAGTAACCCTGAAGCGTAGGTCGGTTGCGACTCGCTCGAAAGCGCCGATCGCGGGCAGATCTGGCATGGAGCTGGTGAACCGGCGTGCCTCGTGGAAGTGTGAACACCGGACCAGATCCGCCCAAGCCTGCT
>DASQEG010000182.1:0-4620 GCA_035633775.1 Bryobacteraceae bacterium | reverse complement strand
CGCCCGGCGACTTTCTGCACCAGATCCGCAACGCTGTCATAGATGGCGGGCTTCGCGTGCTGATCATCGACAGCATCAACGGCTTTCTCAATGCCATGCCTGGCGAGCAGTTGCTCATTGTGCAGCTCCACGAGTTGCTGTCGTTCCTGAACCAGCACGGCGTTGTGACGATCATGGTCATGGCGCAGTACGGCATCCTTGGACAGGACATCAACTCTCCTGTGGATATCAGCTATCTTGCCGACAACGTTATCCTGCTTCGGTTCTTCGAAGCTGCCGGAAAGGTGCGCAAAGCCATCTCAGTCGTGAAGAAGCGCAGCGGTTGCCATGAGGACACCGTCCGCGAACTCAGAGTGGGTCCAGGCCGTATCATGGTCGGACGGCCGCTAACGGAGTTCCAGGGCGTGCTGTCCGGCCTGCCCACTTACGTCGGTGAAGCACAGCACCTGATGGAAGGCGATGGCGAAGCATCACGCCGATGAGCCAGTCCTGCTGCTCACGCCTATAGGGCGCGACTCAGCGCTCATCTCCGCTACGCTGGCAGCACAGGGCATTCAGGCGCGTCCCTGTGCCGATGCTGCTGACCTGGCCCGAACGCTTCAGGACGGAGCCGGCGCTGCAATCATCGCGGAAGAAGCTCTCAACGGCCAGTCCGTTGAAGTTCTGGCACAGGCACTCGCTGCACAGCCTCCCTGGTCTGACCTGCCGGTTGTGGTGCTATCGGTCGGAGGCGAATCGACCGCTGGCACTACGGTACGGCTCAGCCACCTTAGCGAATTTGGAAACGTGACTGTCATCGAGCGGCCTGTCCGGCCAGCGACGCTGGTTAGCGTGATCCGTTCCGCTCTGCTTGCACGCAGGCGCCAGCACGAGGTTGAGATTCTGCTCCACGACGTGCAGATCGCGCAGGAGCGACTGCGCACGATGATCGAGAGTGTTCAGGACTACGCGATCATCAACTTTGACCTCGCAGGCCACGTCACCTACTGGAACTCCGGCGCCGAGCGGCTGCTCGGCCACACCGAAGCTGCCATTCTCAACGCGCCCTTCGATCTGATCTTCACCGACAAGGATCGGCGCGAAGGCGTTCTCGCTAAGGAGCTCGACCTGGCCCGGCGTACGGGCCGGGCAGAAAGCGAGGGATGGCGAGTTCGCTCCGACGGCTCACGTTTCTGGGGCAGCGGCGTGATAAGTCTCACCAGAGACCGCAGCGGCGCCGTAACGGGGTTTGTAAAGGTGCTGCGCGACCGGACGGACCAGAAACGTGCCGAAGAGATGCTCGCGGAACAGGCCGAAGCCCTCCAGCGCTCGAACGAAGACCTGCAACGCTTCGCCTATGTCGCGTCTCACGATCTCCAGGAGCCCCTGCGTATGGTGGCCAGCTACAGCCAGCTGCTGGTGCGCAGGAACGCCGACAGAATCGACGATGACTCAAGGCAGTTTGTTCGCTTCATAGTTACTGGCGTGGAGCGGATGCGGACTCTCATACGGGACCTCCTGGAGTACTCCCGAACTACCGCGGAGCAGCCTCGCGAACTGCAGCCGGTCGATTGCCATGCGGTACTTGGATTGGCATTGCAGAACCTGCAGTTCAAGATCAGCGAAAGCGGGGCAACCATCACCTTCGACCGCATGCCGGTAGTGCTTGCCCAGGAGACCCGACTGCTCCAGGTCTTCCAGAACCTGATCGGTAACGCCATGAAGTACTGCGAGCTTGCACCCGAAGTGCACATCTCCGCTGCGCGCCTTGGCGATTTTTGGTGCTTCGGGATCCGCGACAACGGCATTGGAATCGCACCGGAACATCAGGAAAGGCTGTTCAGACTTTTTGAACGGCTGCACAGCCGGACGGAGTACCCGGGATCGGGCATCGGCCTTGCAACCTGCAAGCGAATCATCGAGCAGCACGGGGGCAAGATCTGGCTCGAATCGCAGAAGGGCGTCGGCTCCACCTTCTTCTTCACAGTCCGCCCTGTGGAGCCGGAAGCGCTCGCGGGTGCGGGCGGGTAATGTTGCCCGTGGCACCGTCATCTACGTGAACCCCATGCCTGGCACCCGGGAGCAGGAATTAGTGAAGGCCGCTGTAAGTCATCGCCACCGTCATGTAAGCTGAAAGGTTTCCGCCTCGCGCCGATGAACATTCGAGTCCTGTACCACGATCACTGCTTCGACGGAGCCGCGTCCGCAGCCTTCTTCAGCCGCTTTGCCGAGCGCAGGTTTTACCCTGGTGCGGAATTCCGCTACACGGGAATGGCTCACACCGCCTCACAACAATTCGGTGACGAGTTGTTCGACGGTGACGAGAACGCGATTGTCGACTTCAAGTACTCGCCGAACCCTCGGCTGACCTGGTGGTTCGACCATCACCAGAGCGCGTTTCTGAACGCAGCCGATCAGGCGCACTGGCGGGCGGACACTACCGGTAGAAAGCTTTACGATCCCTCGTTCCGCTCCTGCACGCGATTTCTGTGCACCGTCGCCCGCGAGCGCTTCGGGTACGAGGACCCGCAGCTTTCGGACCTTGTCCACTGGGCGGAAATCATCGACGGTGCACTTTATGCCACTGCCAAAGAAGCCGTCGACCTCGGCGCACCGGCAATGCAGCTCACCCTCGCCATTGAAGGATCCAAAGGCTCGGGTCTGGTGCAGCAGATTATCCGGCATATGCAGTCCATGCAACTGGCCGACATCGTGGCATTGCCTGAAGTGCGGAAGATTTACGAGCCCTTGTATGAGCGGCACATTCGTTCCATCGACTTGATCCGGAACGCTGCGGCCCACGAACGGGGGGTAGTGTTCTTCGACCTGGTCGAGGCCGGCCAGGACAGTTACAACAAGTTCATTCCCTACTACCTGTATCCCGAGTCGCTCTACACAGTTTCTGTCACTGAGTCTCCTTACCGCACCAAGGTATCGGTCGGCTCAAACCCCTGGGCGCCGGCACCGCTGGTACATAACCTCGCCAGCATCTGCGAACGGTATGGCGGTGGCGGGCACTCCAAGGTGGCGGCGATCAGCTTTGAAATCGGCGCCGTGGAAAAGGCCCGGCGGGCTGCGGCAGAAATCGCAGCGGAGCTCCGTTCGTAGCGGCAGGCGCTCGCCTGACTTACGAAAGTTTTTCAAACCGACGCGGGTACAATACGTCAGACGTTCTTTGGAGGTCCGATGCTGCGACGCCTCTGCACTATTGCCTGCCTCGCTGTCCTGAGTTCCACGTCCGCTCCCGGCGCGGATCCAAAACCGAAATTCTCTGTTCCGGTGAGCTACTACAAGCTCCCGAACGGTCTGCGTGTGGTCCTCTCGGAAGATCACACCGCACCGACCGTCGTGGTGGCGGTGTACTACAACATAGGCTTCCGGAATGAGCCTCGCGACCGTACCGGATTCGCGCATCTTTTTGAGCACATGATGTTCCAGGGCTCGAACAACCTCGGCAAGATGGAGTTCATCCGGCTGGTTCAGGAGAACGGCGGCCAGCTGAACGGCTCCACGCGGTTCGACTACACAAACTATTTCGAGGTCGTGCCCGCTCACAAGCTGGAGACGATGCTTTGGGCGGAGGCGGACCGAATGCGCGGCCTTGCGATCACGCAGGAGAACCTCAAGAACCAGCAGGGCGTAGTCACGAATGAAGTAAAGGTGAATGTGCTGAATTCGCCTTACGGAGGGTTCCCATGGCTGGACATGCCGCAGGTCGCAAATACTAACTGGTACAACGCCCATAACTTCTATGGCGATCTGCAGGACCTCGAGGCTGCGACACTAAACGACGTCAGCAAGTTTTTCAAGACGTTCTACTCACCGAACAACGCCGTCGTGACGGTGGTCGGGGACTTCGATCCGGCAGCCGCGCGCAAGATGATCGAGAAATACTTCGGCGGGATTCAGCGGTCGCAGTTGCCCAAACCTCCGGATCTGACCGAGCCGCGTCAGACCGAAGAGAAGCGGACGACAAAGGAGTATCCGAACGCGAAGCAGCCGGCGCTGGGCTTCGCCTACCACGTTCCGGAGCGCAACACACCCGAGTGGTACGCAATGGGCCTGATCGATCAAATGCTGGCACAGGGCAACGACAGCCTGCTCACACTCGAACTGGCCCGCAAACGCGGATATACCGAGAACGTGAACGCCGGAATCAACTACGGATTGGGCAACCAGTTCAATTACAACGGGCCGATGCTCTACATAGTCGATCTGATCCATGACGCCTCCGTCAACCCGGACCAGATCCTAAAGGCAACCGACTCGGTGATCGATTCGCTGGCTGCGAAGCCAGTTGACAAGGCACTCCTCGACAGGGCACTCGTAAAATGGCGTTCTCAGTTCTACAGCGAGCTTCGACAGTTCGGCGGCTTCGGCACGGCAGACCTGCTCTCCAGCTTCGCCCTTTTTGAGGACAATCCGTCGCGCATCAACACTCTCGAAGACGAGTTTCGGAAGGTCACTCCGGAGTTGATTCAGAAGACAGCGAAAGAATATCTACGGCGCTCCAATCGAACGGTCCTGGTTGCCGTGCCTCCGAAAGCTCAAACGAACGCGAACCCCACGGGAACGGAGAAAGCGCAATGAATCGAAGTCTGCTTGTTGCCCTCACACTCGCGGCAGCAGCATTCGCCCAGG
>DASQEG010000181.1:0-3444 GCA_035633775.1 Bryobacteraceae bacterium | reverse complement strand
CGCTCGCGCGGGCCCGCGTCAGCATGCTTTCGTCCCCCGTAGGAGCGAACTCCAGATCGATCTCGTCTGAGTTGACCGTTGTCTGCGATGTTGGCGCACTGGACACGAGCCGGGCGTTCCTGCTTCCGTTCACATGCTCGACGATGTGCCCCGGCCCGAAACGCAGGTTCATGGCATCGGCGGAATATTCCAGCGTTCGCGTGGGACCCTTATCGACTCCACGAGCGGCAATCGCGTCCACCGTCCTGATGGCGCCTTCTTCGAGTTTGACGACCGCATTGCCGCCATCCATTGTCAGCGTCTCGCGACGAAAACGTGACCACGGAGTCAGCCAAACCTCGTTCGCGGCCTCTTTATAAACGAGCGAACCCGCCTCGACGTGCATGGGTGGGGCCTGTGTGTTCTCTCCCTGCCACTGCAGCTTCACGTTACGGTGCATGTGGAGCTCTCGACTTGCAGGATCGTACTGCGCACCAACCGACTCACCCGACCCCCGCTCGAAAACAAACGCAGCCTTCCGGTCCGTCCACGCTTTCCCGGTCTTGTTGTCGAATCGGACGCCTGACGTTCTGATCGTCATCAAACGCCCCCGCGGTGCGGCGGTAGGATCTGCCGCGACACCCATGGTGATCTCCACGTCGCCCTCAGAGAACAGGAGTCCGGCTGTAAGGTCGAAATCCGCTTTTTCACTCTTTACACGATCGAAGGCCTTGGCGTCTTTGTGGAACAGGTGGAGTTCCACTCCAGTCAGGTCGAGGTGATTGGTCTCTGCGTTGTGGAGGAAGGCTTTCGCCTTCACCCGAACGTGCGGCTTGCCACCCCGGCTGTCCTCCCATTCCCACCCTCCCATGGCCGTAGCTGAGACGGAGGCGGGAAGGCTTTTGGGAGGCGACGGCGATTCGCGCGCCTGGATCTGCTTCTGGATGGTATATATGAAAGCTACGCTTGCAACCAGGACGGCGATGAGGACAAGGATGAGTCGGCGGGTGCGCCGCATGCGGACTTGTCTCTTAGGGTAGCAGGGACCGGTGGCGACCAGTCGCTGACGCTTTTCCGCCGACGGTTCCCGCGCGAGCGGGATCTTGTCAAGGGCAATAAACGGTTTGCAATCAAAGACTAAACACTTCTAACTTGTCACTCCTCGCCTGAGTGTGCTAATAATTCTGCTGTGGAGACCTGTTGAAGACGTCCGGGGCTCCTGGGACTTTGCAGTTCATCCGTTTTTCAAACGACAGTTCAAGGACAAGTGGAGGTTCATTCTATGGACATTCGGCCGCTCTATGACCGGATCGTGGTCAAGCGAATCGAGGAGCAGGATGAGAAGACCGCTGGCGGTCTGATCATTCCTGACACCGCGAAAGAAAAGCCGCAGCAGGGAGAAGTGGTTGCTGTTGGGCAGGGCAAGCGCTCAGAAGATGGCAAGCTGATTGCCCTCGATGTGAAGCCCGGCGACCGCATCCTGTTCGGCAAGTACTCCGGCAGCGAGATCAAGCTGGATGGAAATGAATACCTGATCATGCGCGAGGACGAAGTTCTCGGCGTGCTGACGGGTGGAAGCAACACGGCGAAGGCCTAAGGGATCTGGAGGAACACAGCAAATGGCAGCAAAGCAGATTGTTTATAGTGAGAATTCCCGCCAGGCGATCCTGCGCGGCGTTAACCAGCTGGCTGATGCGGTGAAGGTAACGCTCGGTCCGAAGGGTCGGAACGTTGTTCTGGAGAAGAAGTTCGGCGGCCCCACGATCACCAAGGACGGCGTGACCGTGGCCAAGGAAGTCGAACTGAAGGATCCGCTGGAGAACATGGGTGCGCAGATGGTGCGCGAGGTCGCTTCGAAGACCTCCGACGTTGCCGGTGACGGCACCACCACCGCAACCATCCTCGCCCAGTCGATCTTCCGCGAGGGCGTGAAGGCAGTGGCCGCCGGGGCGAACCCGATGGCTCTGAAGCGCGGCATCGAGAAGGCCGTCGAGACTGTTGTGACGCAGGTTCAGACGTTCTCGAAGCCTGTCAGCGGCGACATGATCGCTCAGGTGGGTACGATCTCCGCCAACGGTGACACCACCATCGGCAACATCATCGCCGAGGCGATGCAGAAGGTCGGCAAGGACGGCGTCATTACCGTTGAAGAATCCAAGACGATGGTGACCGAGCTGCAGACCGTGGACGGCATGCAGTTCGACCGCGGTTATCTGAGCCCGTACTTCATCACCGATCCGGATCGTATGGAAGCCGTTCTTGAGGATCCCTACATCCTGATCCACGAGAAGAAGATCAGCAACATGAAGGACCTGCTGCCCGTACTCGAGCAGATCGCTCGCAGTGGCAAGCCGCTCCTCGTAATCGCTGAGGAAGTGGAAGGCGAAGCGCTGGCGACCCTCGTCGTCAACAAGCTGCGCGGCACGCTGAACTGCAGCGCCGTGAAGGCTCCGGGCTTCGGCGATCGCCGCAAGGCCATGCTGGAGGACATCGCGATCCTCACCGGTGGCAAGGCCATTATGGAAGAGACCGGCATCAAGCTGGAAGGTGTTCGCCTCGAAGATCTCGGCCGCGCCAAGCGCGTCACCATCGACAAGGACAACACCACCATCGTTGACGGTGCGGGTCAGCAGAAGAGCATCGAAGGTCGCATTAAGCAGCTCCGCGCACAGATCGAGGAGACCACCTCGGACTATGATCGCGAGAAGCTGCAGGAGCGGCTGGCGAAGCTCGCCGGCGGCGTGGCGGTGATCAAGGTCGGTGCTGCCACCGAGACCGAGATGAAGGAAAAGAAGGCTCGTGTTGAGGACGCGCTTCATGCGACCCGCGCGGCCGTTGAGGAAGGCATCGTTCCCGGCGGCGGCGTTGCACTGCTGCGTGCCGGCGCTGCTCTCGAGAGCTTGAAGGCCGAGGGTGACGAGCAGATCGGCATCAACATCATCCGCCGCGCCTGCGAAGAGCCCGTTCGCCAGATCTCTGGCAATGCGGGTTACGAGGGCGCCGTGATCATCGGGCAGGTTCGTGCGAACGACAGCGCTGCCTTCGGCTTCAATGCCGCCAGCGGCGAGTTCCAGGATCTCGTGTCTGCTGGTGTTATCGATCCGACCAAGGTGACCCGCAGCGCTCTGCAGAACGCCGCTTCGATCAGCGCCCTGATGCTGACCACCGAAGCGATGATTGCTGAGATCCCCGAGAAGAAGCAGGCCGCTCCCGCTCCTGGCGGTCACGGCCCCGAGATGGACTACTAATTCGCAGTAAGTCTGACCTTCAAGGCCGCCGGTTCCCTAAAAGGGGCTGGCGGCCTTTTTTCGTTTGCGCCTATTCTGCCCGCAAAGCCTGGACAGGGTGAACGC
Organism: Bryobacteraceae bacterium; assembly: GCA_035633775.1. Taxonomy (GTDB): domain Bacteria; phylum Acidobacteriota; class Terriglobia; order Bryobacterales; family Bryobacteraceae; genus JAWXCM01. Next base: position 112 of record DASQEG010000181.1, on the reverse strand, counting down.
GAGTTGCGCGGTAACCGGGGATGGCACAAGCCAGCAGAGCCACCGTGGCGAGCAGAGCCGCGACAGCGATAAAGGTCAGAGGATCGGTCGGGCTCACTCCGTAGATCAGGTT
>DASQEG010000180.1:0-1888 GCA_035633775.1 Bryobacteraceae bacterium | reverse complement strand
GGCGGCGACATGCTGGCCGGGACCCTCGACATGCTTCTGTTGAAGTCTCTGTTGTCCGGGCCGGCCCATGGACACACGATCGCCAACGTAATTGAGCAGGGGTCCGATCAGGTCCTGCAGGTGGAGCACGGCTCGCTGTATCCGGCACTGCACAAGCTCGAGGACAAGGGTCTGATCGCTTCCTTCTGGGGAACGTCGGAGAACAACCGCAAAGCGAAGTACTACCGCATCACCGATCGCGGCCGGAAGCACCTGATCGCCGAGCGGAGCCGCTGGGAAAAGCTGGTGCAGGCCGTCGTCGGCGTGCTCGGGCCGGCGACGGATAAAACATGAGATGGCGTCGTTTGCTGCTTCGGCGCAGGCGTGACGAAGAGCTTCAGGCGGAGATCGAGCATTACATCGAGCAGGAAACTGCAGACAACCTGGCTCGGGGCATGAACTTCGATGAGGCACGTGGCGCCGCACTGCGAAAGTTCGGCAACCAGACCGTTTGCAGAGAGGCGGAGTACGAGATGAACTCAATGATTGCGGCAGAATCCTTCTGGCGGAACCTGATGTATGCGGCTCGGCAACTGCGGAAGCAGCCGGGCTTCGCCGTGACCGCAATCCTGTCGCTGGGCATGGCCATGGGTGCAAACACCGCCATCTTTCAGTTGCTGGATGCCGTCCGTCTGCGCAGCCTCCCTGTTTACAAGCCGCACGAGCTCGCCGATATTCGCGTTGAGGGAGGGCGCCGTGGCTATGGCGTGTCGAATGGCGACTCTGAGATCACCCTTCCGCTGTGGGAACAGATTCGCAAGCACCAGCAGGCATTCTCGAACGTAGCAGGCTGGAATCGCACCGACTGGGAGATGGGCGAGGGTTCGGATGCGCGGAACGTAGATGGACTGCATGTTACGGGCGCCTTCTTCGATACTCTCGGAGTACAACCGCACCGGGGCCGGCTACTCAACGAGGCCGACGATCAGAAGGGCTGCGCAGCTGGACCGGCGATCATCAGCTACTTCCTGTGGCAGCGTGATTTCGGCGGACGCGACGATGCGATCGGCGCGACATTGCGCCTTGACGGCAAACCTTATCAAGTGGTCGGCGTAACTCCGCCCAACTTCTTCGGTCTCGACGTAGGTCGCCGCGCGGACGCTGCCATTCCGGACTGCACCCGGCCGGGATGGCGAAAGCTGGTTGACGAGCGAAACTTCTGGAGCATGAACGTCATTGGAAGGCTGCAGCCGGGCTGGACGCTGGACCGTGCCTCCGATCACCTACGCTCCGCGAGCGCGCACTGGATCCAGGAAGTGCTCCCGGTTGGTTATGACGCCCAAACAGCCGGCAGGTGGAGCAACCTTCGTCTCCATGCTGATGCCGGCAGCGGGGGACGCAGCCAACTCCGGAACGCCTACGAAAATTCGCTTTGGCTGATGCTCGGAATTACAGGGCTGGTGCTTGTTCTCGGCTGCACCAATCTGTCCAGCCTGCTCCTGGCCCGAGCAGTAGCACGCCAGCGAGAGATGGGGTTGCGCTTGGCCATTGGTGCTTCGCGAAAGCAGTTGCTGGCACAGTTGCTGACGGAAAGCCTTCTGCTGGCGTTTGCCGGAGCTTTGTGCGCACTGGTGATCTCGAGAACGCTGAGCAGAGCTCTGGTGCAGGCGCTATCAATGGAAGGCCAGCGCCTGCATCTTGACCTTGCGACGGACTGGCGCGTTGTTGGTTTCATCACTGCAGTCGGCCTGCTGACGTGCGTGTTGTTCGGGCTCGCCCCCGCGCTCAAAGCTGCCAGCGGAGACGCGTTCAGTGCCATAAGGACCGGTGTTCGGTCGACCGCGGACCGGGATCGCCTGTCGCTGCAGCACGTATTCGTAACGGCGCAGATTGCAGTGGCTGTGGTGCT
>DASQEG010000179.1:0-4409 GCA_035633775.1 Bryobacteraceae bacterium | reverse complement strand
CGTGCCCGCGCGCAACACCATCTTTCTTTCCTTTGCGCTCGCCTGGGCGGAATCTCTCGGTTCCGAACACATTTTTATCGGCGTGAATGCGCTTGACTACAGCGGCTACCCGGATTGCCGACCGGAGTACATCCACACCTTTGAGAAGCTGGCCAACCTTGCGACCCGAGCGGGGGTGGAGGGCACCAGCCGGTTGCATATCCATGTCCCCCTGATCGCGATGAGCAAGGCCGACATCATCCGCAGGGGTACGGAACTCGGCGTTGATTATGGCCTGACCAGCAGCTGCTACGATCCGGATCCGTCGGGCCGTCCGTGTCTGCACTGCGATTCGTGTCAGCTTCGTGCGCGCGGATTTGCAGACGCCGGGCTTCCTGACCCGCTGCTCGTGCATGGGACACTGGAACTAAATAATCCAGCATGATTCAGTTGTCCGGAGCGGGGAAGCGGTTCGGCCCCAAGCTTCTCTTTGAAAATCTCGACTGGCTGATCACGCCGCGCGACCGTGCCGGCATTGTCGGCGCGAATGGCACCGGCAAGTCTACGTTGCTGAAGGTTCTGGCCGGAAGCGAATCGCTCGACTACGGCACGATGTCTGTCATGAAGGGCATCTCGGCCGGGTATCTGCCGCAGGATGGCCTGTCGCTGTCCGGCCGCACAGTTTTCGCCGAGTGCATGAGCGTCTTCGACCACCTCCGCGACATTGAGCGCGAGCTGGAACAGCTAACGCACCGCATGGCGGAGATCGATCCTGCCTCGCCGGAATACGCGGCGGTCGGTGAGCGGTTTCACCGGCTCGACTCAGAGTTTCGGGCGAAGGACGGCTTTACGATTGATGCCCAGGTCGGTACCGTCCTCGACGGTCTGGGTTTCCCCAAGCACGACTGGCACCGCCGAACGGAAGAGTTCTCCGGCGGATGGCAGATGCGGATTGCGCTCGCGAAGCTGCTGCTGCAGCAACCCAATCTGCTGCTGCTCGATGAGCCTACCAACCATCTCGACCTCGAAGCACGCAACTGGCTCGAGAGCTATCTGACGGAGTACCCATTCGCCTTCGTACTGATCTCGCATGACCGCTACTTTCTCGACGTGACGGTCGATCGAATTGTCGAGATCTGGAACAAAGGCGCTCACTTCTACAGCGGTAATTATGAGAAGTACCTGCAGCAGAAGTTTGAGCGCAAGGCTCAGCTCGAAGCAGCGCAGCGTAATCAGAACGAACGCGTTGAGCAACTGGAAGCCTTCATCAGTCGTTTTCGGTACCAGGCTTCCAAGGCAAAGCAGGTCCAAAGCCGGATCAAGGAACTCGAAAAGATCGAGCGCATCGAACTTCCGGCGGAGGAGCAGACCATTCACTTCCGATTTCCGCAGCCCAAAGCCAGCGGTCGGATCGTGGCCGAGTTTCAAAACGTTTCGAAGAGCTATGGCGCCAAGCAGGTGCTCAGTCGTGTGTCGTTTGTCATTGAGCGCGGAGATCGCATTGCGCTCACCGGTCCCAATGGAGCCGGCAAATCCACGCTAATCAAGCTGCTCAGTGGTGCCGAGCCGTTAACTTCGGGTGATTACAAAATCGGTCACAACGTTGGAATTGACTATTTCGCACAGGATCAGTACAAGGAACTCGATCCGAACGCTGAACTGCTCGAAGATCTGGCGTCCATTGGAAATAACAAGACCACCACCGAGCTTCGTTCGCTCCTGGGATGCTTCCTGTTCTCCGAGGACGACGTGTTCAAACGCATCGGAGTCTTGAGCGGTGGTGAACGCAACCGGTACGCGCTGGCCAAGATGCTGCTCAATCCTTCGAACTTCCTGCTGCTCGACGAGCCCACGAACCATCTCGACATGCGTGCCAAGGACGTTCTACTGAGCTCGCTTCAGGACTTCACCGGCACAGTAGTGTTCGTTTCCCACGACCGGTACTTCATTGACAAGCTCGCAACGCGTGTCTTTGAGATCGGTGGCGGGGCGGTGACTGTCTACCCCGGGAACTATGAAGACTATCTGTGGCGTAAGTCCGGAAAGCCTCTCGACCTTGAGCTGCCTGCAACTGCGGCCGTAAACGGAAGCAACTCAAACGGCGCTTCGGCAGCGGCGGCCGCTTCTACGGATAAGAAGCAGCGGCTGAATCCTTTGAAGCTGCAGAAACTGCAGGACCGCTGCCGGGTGCTGGAGAATGAGATCGCGGCGACCGAGCAGCGGATCTCCACTCTCGAGGCTGCCTTGTCTGACTTCCGCAGTGCCGAGGAAACCATTCGCGCCAGTACCGAACTCGACGCGAACCGTTCTTCACTGGACGCCCTCATGGCCGAGTGGGAATCCGTCTCCGCCGAGATCGAACAGAATACAGCTTAGACCGGTCCTTACCTGACAAACTGCATTACGCGGAACGCCGCCGGAACGTGAAACGATGCCTTCCCTGTCGGAGACCAGGCGGCGAACACGGCGTCGCGTGCCGGCGCTGAGGGACCGCCCGGTCGTTCGATGCGGAAAACGTTGAACCTCCACGGAGGACCGCCCTCGTGCGGCAGCTTCATAGCCGCTGCGGCCGGCGAGAGCGCCCTAAACCCGGACCACGGCATGAAGAGAAGCGCCGTCCAACCGGTATCGTTGCGGAACGTTCGCGTCTGCAGTCCGGAAAAGTCCCACTCGATTTCGCCCTTCTTCTTCGGCTCGCCGCTCACCATGCGCAGGTCACAAACGACATTCGCCGGGTTGACCTCGACCTCAGCATAGTTGCGGCCCTGCCCTTCGACATCGATGAAGATCTCGACGACCTCCTCATCCCACAGCTGCTGGTCGCGCCGCGTCATCGTATGCCAGGGACTTGCATCCTCGACATCGAACCGCACGAATAGACCGGAGTTGTTCCATAGAGCCCGGAACTGGGTGGTGTAGGGCTTCGCACCCCACGTCACCGTCTTGGCCGGCGTCCATGCCCGGTCCCGGCCGCTAAGCAACTCGGCTCGTTGCGCAGGAGCGGGGCGGACGTCATAAGCTGCTTCGGCCGCAGCGAAGAGCAAAATCGCGATCGGGAGCATCAGGCCTTTACCTTCAGAAGACGGTCCGCATTGCCGTGATAGACCTTCCGCAGGATCTGGTCGGGCAGCCCGAGTCCGTAAATGCGCCACCGTCCCTGTGGCGGAACCGGCGCAGGGGCATAGTCGAAGTACTCGTCCTCAGTCTCGAGGAATCGGTAGTAGATCCTGTACAAATCGTCGCCGAAGACCTGTTGCGGCGTTTCGACTCCGTGCGGCACCGCATCCGTGCCGAAGAGAATTCGATCCTGCCACCGATCAAAGAACTTGCGCGCAGTCCGCGGCTGTCTTCCGAGTTCGCCGATTCGCGCACCTATCTCCACATGCATGTTCGGCATCTTCTGAAGTGAAGCGGTGACGTGTTGCAGGTTTTCGGCAAAGTTGCCGACGTGGAGCACGATGAACTGCGTCTTCCGATGTCGGGAGATCACGCGGTCACGCGCGGCGAGCAGGTCGGCGTTCGGCGGGTAGTCTTTGCCGTGGAAGGACCAGTCCGGGTGATTGTTGAGCTCCTCAAAGCGCTCGTTGAAGCGGTCGATCGGATTGAAGAACGCCACCGGGTCGGAGACATGGATGGCGACCGGTATGCCTGCGGCACCACAGGCCTCCCACATCGGATCGAAGCGCGGGTCATCGACCTTCACCAGCTGGCCGCCGGAATCACGCAGGAACAGGCCCAGCGTCTTCAGGACCTTCAGGCCGCGCGCGCCGTCGCGAGCAGCCTGCTGAATGGCGTCTGCCTGCATCTTGGGATACCCCGGTTCGTTGACTCGGCTCCACCAGGGCTCGGTGAACGTGATGAAACGACCCGGGTGCGCCTTATCGTACTTCTGAATCGCTTCCCGCAGCCCAGCGCCTCGCCCGCCTGTCAGGTTCACCATCGTGCGGATGTTTCGTCGGTCCATCACAGCGAGCAGTTCTTCCGGCTTGGCACGGAAGTTATTGGTCTCGTCACGAGTCCAGCTCAGGTGCGTATGGATGTCGACAACCGGAAATTTGGCCTTCTCGACCGCAGTCTCCGGCACAGCGAGCGTGCTTTTTGGCTGATATTCAGTGATGTCAAGCGGCTTGCCCTTCTGGGCCGCCAAACTCAATGCTCCGCAGCCCAGGCCGGCGAGCACTTTCCGTCGCGAGGTCCTCATCGCCCACAGCATAGCGCCTCCGCAATCGCGTGCACCAGCGCCTTTCCGAACACCATCCGTTCCGGCACCGAAGGCAGTCGGCCCAGCTTGGGATCTCGGGCAATCCGCTGCTCCATCAGAAATGCCGGGATGCCAAACTCGCGATGCAACCCCTGCACGACAGTCATGCGTCCCGGCGCTGTCTCGGTTTCCGCTGAGAAGACGGGACGGGTGGGCGTGAACGCGGTGT
>DASQEG010000178.1:0-5898 GCA_035633775.1 Bryobacteraceae bacterium | reverse complement strand
CCTGCTGTGCGTCCTTTCCCGCCACAGTTCGAGTCGGTGCACCGCCCTACGGGTCGCGTCTACCAACACTGGTTCCTGAGCATCGAAGCTGGATGGCTGGTAATCAGCCGCGAGCAGAACGTTTCTGCAGGTGTGCACAGTGCAGCGCTGAATGCAGTGCGCGACGGCATTGTCGTGACAGACGCGAGTGGGCGCTGCCTTGAAGTCAACGAAAGTTTTTGCAAGGCAACGGGCCTGGAGCGCAGCAGCCTTCTCGGAACGAACCTGCTCGATCTGGTCCCGGCCGACCGCCATGCCGACGTGCAGAGTCTGCCTGGGATGCCCGCCGACACGTCGCTCGAGATTCCTCTGCTTGTAACAGGGAGCAGGATTCTAGACGCCGAATGGAGATGCCGGCTTGCCGCGCCTGGGAACGAGCGCGTCTACGTCTGCAACGACGTCGCACGATCTCAGCAGCAGGCCGAGCGGCTGAGGCGCACCGAAGAAGCGCTGCGGCTGGCGCATGAGGCAGCGCGTATCGGAAGCTGGTATCTCGATCGCGTCCATCCGGCACGAAACTACTGGTCAGCCGAGATGTACGAGATCAGTGGCATCGATGCCTCGTGGTCTCCGAACTACGACGAGTGGATCGAGCGATTGCACCCGGATGACAGGGTGGCAACAAACGAACGCATCACTGCCGCTTTTCAGCCCGGAGCCGAGGGCTTTAGGGTGGCTTACCGGGTCATGGGTGATGACGGCCAGGAGCGCTGGCAGGAGGCACGTGGCCGCGTAACACGGGACCGCGACGGCAACCCTGTTGGTGCAACTGGGATCGCGCTCGACATTGGTCCGGCGAAACGTGCCGAACAGGAACTCCGGGCAGCGCACAGCCAGCTGCGGGCCGTTGTCGAAAACTCGCCTCTGCCCGTTGTGATGCTTACGCGGTCCGGTGAAGTGACGTTGTGGAATCCGGCTGCCGAACGGCTGTTCGGGTGGACGCGGGACGAGGTAATCGGTAATCCGCTGCCCTTTATACCCGAGGAGAAGCGTGATGAGCACCTCGCGATGCGGGATAGCGACCTGGAGGGTCAGACGTTCCACAACCGCCTGATCCGGCGGAAACGGCGCGACGGGTCGCCGGTCGATCTCACCGTATCCACCGCGCTGCTTGAGGACAGCAACAATCAGATCTGTGGAATCCTGAGTATCTATGCGGACGTGACGGAGCACGAGAACGTGCGTCGTCAGCTGGCCGATGCGGCGGAAAGGCTGACGCTGACCCTCGAAGCATCGGGGATGGGCGACTGGATGTGGGATGCGGCGTCGGACGTGGTCACCTTATCCCGCCGGGCGGCCGAGATCTTCGAGGTTCAGCCTGGCCCGTACGTGCCATGGGCGCCCCTCGGTGAGTTGCTTCATCCCGATGATGCCGAACGTGCTTTCAACGAGGTAAAGCGCAGCCTCACCGAACGCAAATCATGCAGCCTCGAGTTCCGAGTGCGGAGCCGCGAGCAATCCTGGCGCTGGGTACTTGCAAAAGGCCGCGGCATCTACGGAGCAACAGACACTGCGTTGAAAGGCATGCTGGGCGTTGTGCAGGACATCACTGCCCGTCGCGACTCGGAAGCAGTGCTGCTCCGGCTGCATACGCGCGAGCAGCAGGCACGCCAAACAGCCGAGTTGTTGAACCGGGTTGGCCCTGCAATGCTGGCCGAACTCGACTCCGCGAAGCTGGCTCAACAGGCGATCGATCTTGCAACTCAGTTGACCGGCGCCGAACACGGCGTGTTCTCGTGGTCTCGCGAACCCGGTGCAGACCGCGAGACTGCCGTATTCGGTGCTGCACCCGCGTCTCCGATGAGCACCCTCTCGGTTCCTGTGGTGTCCCGATCGGGCGCCGTTCTCGGAACCTTGCAGTTTACTCATCGTGAGGAGGGCCGCTTTGCTCCCCGCCACTCGCGGATCGCGGCAGGCATCGCCGCCCAGGCCGCCATTGCGATCGAGAACGCAAGGTTGTTTGCTGAGACGCAGCGATCTGCTGAGGCGCTCGAGCGCATCAACGAAGAACTGCGCAGGACCAACGATGATCTCGAGCATTTTGCGTGGTCCGCATCCCATGATCTCCAGGAGCCTCTTCGTCAGGTAGCTACTTTCAGCCAGCTGCTGAAGCGCCGTTATGCAGGACATATCGACGCGACCGCTGATCAGTTCCTCGACTACGTCGTCCAGGGTGCCAAACGGATGGAGGCGCTGGTGCGCGACATTCTCGCGTACACTCACGTGTCGCGTTCAGCGCTCCACGATGAAGGTCCCGTCGAAGCGAACGCTGTCGTGCAGTCCCTGCTGAGCGGCATGGAGCAGACCATCGTCGAAGCCGACGCTACGATCGAGGCCGAACCGCTTCCCGTTCTGAAGGTTCGTGACATTCATCTCGAACGGCTATTTCAGAACTTGTTATCGAACGCGCTGAAGTACCGGTCGGAGGCTCGACCTCTGATTCGAATTTCGGCCCAGCCTGCTGCTGCTCCTGGCTACTGGCAGTTTGCATTCGCGGACAACGGACTGGGCATCGACCCGCGGTATCACAAACAGATCTTCGCGTTATTCCGGAGATTGCATTCCGCAGCCCAATACGACGGTACGGGCATCGGTCTGGCGATCTGCCAGAAGATTGTAGAGCGATACGGTGGGGAGATATGGGTGGAGAGCAGCCCGGGCCAGGGTGCTACATTCCATTTCACGCTGCCGGGCGCCAGCGTAAGTTCCACACCGTAAAAATTGCGAGTCGCGCAAATATTGCGACACAATTGGAAACCCGCGGCATCTCTCATGTACAACCGACATTTTTGCTGGAGAGAGTTTGCTGCGTACAAGACTGCTCGCAGTTACGGGGCTGGTTGTGTTGGCGCCCGGAGCTGGTTACTTTTTCACGGACGATAATGCGGCCTGGCGCAACACGTATCCTGACAGACTTGCTGTTCACAACGCTGTGCTCGACGCTGCTCGCGAACACGGTGTCGATCCGGTAATCGTGGAGAGTGTGATCGAGGCCGAAAGCTCTTTCCGCGCCAACGCCGTTTCCCCGGCAGGCGCGCTTGGCCTTATGCAGCTCATGCCTGAAACCGCTCGCGAGCTCGGATATGATCCGAATCGCTGGAACGAGAACATCGAGGCCGGCACGATGTATCTCGGCATCCTGTTCAGGCGATATCGCCACCGGCCGAACGGTGTACAAATGGCGCTTGCTGCTTACAATGCAGGGCCGGCGAATGTATCTCGTTATGGCGGCATTCCGCCGTTCCGTGAGACACGCAATTACGTCAAGCGCGTGATGTCCCGTTACCGTCACCTGAAAAGCCGGCAGCAGCACGCACCCGACGACTCAGCCGCCGACTAGCCTACAGGCGCTTGAGCGCGGTCCTTGCCAGCGCAGTAGCAGCCGCTGAAACCTGTGAAGGTGTTCCGAAGCCGAGGATCGAGATCATGATGTGCTGCCGCTTATCGCGAAGTACGTGGAGTTGTGTTCCTGTGCCCCCGATATCAATGAAGAACGCCTGAACATCCTTGCTGTCCACCGGTCTTGCGACCGCGCCAGGAAGAGCACTGACAATATCGGCCATTGCTGCGGCCGGGTCCACCGGTTCGTCGAGCTTCTGAAGGGTGATCGTTACCTGCCCTGCTGAGGACGCGTAGTCGCATGTCGACTGGTTGCCGGACGTTTGCTCGCCCGCAGCTTTGATCCTACGTCCGAGCACCTGGGCAACATCCCATTCCGTAACAGCGGCACAGGCAGTGAACGCGCGGACCGGATGGTGAGTCACAGGCGGCTGCGTCAAGGCAGCGGCTCCAGCCAGAAGCAGCGGTACGAAGATCGAAATCACTTCTTCATTACGCCTCCATTCGGCCGCGCTCACAAGAGAACGTTCGTACTGCAACGTACGGGATACGCGTGCTATCGTTGTCTGCCTGGGAGGGGGTGCGGCTTGCGAACTGCAATCCTGATCCTCGCGGGTATGGCCGCGGCGGTGGCCTGGCAGGGTGGCTGGAGCCGGTATGCCGACGAGATGCAGAATCCTGCGCCCGACCCACCAGACGCCGGCGAGAAGACGGAGTTCGCCTTTGCCCGCCTCCGTTATCGCTCGCCTGGAGGCTGGCGCCGCAGCAGCTGGGGCACCGACTCCAACACAGCCGAGCAGCATTTCGCACGAGGCCTTCGCCGCCTGACTCGTGTCCATGTCCGCTCCTCCGAAGAGGTCGTCGACGTCGATTCCGACCAGATGTTCGATTGGCCGTGGCTCTATGCGGTGGAGGTCGGCCGATGGGACTTGAGCGAGGTGCAGGCAAGGCGGCTGCGCGATTATCTGGACCGCGGCGGGTTCCTCATGGTCGACGACTTTCACGGAACTTACGAGTGGGAAAACTTCCTCGTGAGTCTGCGGAAGGTTTTTCCAGATCGTCCCGTCCTGGACATTGAAGACGACGACCCTGCCTTTCACGTGCTGTGGGATCTACAGAAGCGCGTGCAGGTACCCGGACGCCAGTTCATGTACTCAGGCAGAACCTATGAACGAGATGGTGTGGAGCCGCGCTGGCGCGCGGTGTTCGACGACAAAGGCCGCATCCAGGTAGCCATCTGCCACAACATGGACCTTGGCGACGCCTGGGAATGGGCCGACGACCCCCGATATCCTGAGCAATTTGCCTCACTCGCGTACAAGATCGGTATCGGGTATTTGCTTTATTCGATGACGCACTGAGACTTGTGCGAGAATAGGAATTCGCGTACAAATTAAATGAGCCCGCCGTGCGTGTCCGGCCCTGCCGGTATTCTCATGTAATTCGGCGTGTGCTCACGCGGGAAAGGAAAGGTGCAGAGCCGTGCAGGCATCAGCAGTTCTCACACTTGATCCACGCCAGACGAGCGGCGCTGTGGCTTCTCTGGCCCGTCGTGTCGAAGCAGCGGAAGCAGCGAATGTCCTGCTCTGTGCGCAGGCGCGCTGTGAGTGGATGGGGTTTGACAGCGATCACGATCACGCACGTATCGGTGGAGGTGTGACGGTTTATGCCGGCCGGTGGACACACCTGAATCACGCGCTCGCTTTTCGTGACGGGCTGACCGACACGGACGTACTCCGGGTAACTCGCTTCTTCGAGAAGCGCTCGACGGAACCGGTGGTCAGGGTTTCTTCCCTTCAGCGCGGCGTGATTCAGTCATTCCTGCGCAACGGCTACACGCAAACGGGCGAGGCTCAGGTCGTTGTGCGGCAGATTAGTGCCGAAGAACTTCCCGACCCGGGCGAGGTCGAGATCCGCACCGGTTCATTGCAACCCGACCTACCCTGGCTCCGCGCTTCCACTCAGGGCTTTTGCGATCGTGAAGATGTCACCGACAACGATCTGCAGATTGGCGCCACGCTCGCCCTCATTCCAGGTGCGGTACGGTTTGCGGTCACTTCAGCGGAGGGAGAAGTCTGCTCAACGGCTGCTCTCACGCTGCAGGACGGTGTGGCGCTGCTCTTCGGCGACAGCACACGCCTGGCCTGGCGAGGTCTTGGCCTTCAGCGCTCCGCGATCCTGTCGAGGCTTGCCTATGCATCGGCTTCCGGCTGCGATCTTGCGGTGTCCGAAGTAGACGAGGGCAGCGGCTCAGCGCGCAATTACCTTCGCTGCGGCTTCACCCCCGCCTACACGCGCGTCACACTGCAGAGATTCTAAACGTCGTACGGCCAGGCAGGTTTTGAGAACAGGGCGCCATCCACATAGATTGTCTGGCCGCTAATGAACTCCGATTTAGGGTCGGCCAGGAACGCAACTGTGTTTCCTATATCGGCCGGCAGACCTACGCGGCCCAGTGGTGTCAGCGCTGACCAGGTGCCCGCGTAGTCACCGGCTTCGTGCTTTGTCCGCTCGATCTCG
>DASQEG010000177.1:0-3882 GCA_035633775.1 Bryobacteraceae bacterium | reverse complement strand
CGGCGATCTTTGGCGGCGAGGGTTTGTTCCTGGCCACACTGACGGGTCCGGGTCGCCTGATCGTGCAAAGCATGACGCTCGAGAAGCTGCGTCGCGAACTCGCGCCAAACGTGAAGGACGGCGGGGATGAGCGCGGGCCGCTGGGCGCTATCGGTAATATGTTCGGCAGCGAGGACTAAGAGCCCCCGACCCGGTTAAACTACAGGGACCATGGTCGGACGGATCCTGTTCCTCTCAGCAGCGGCTTATCTGGCGTACCGCTACATAGGTCGATCAAACAAGAAGGCCAGGGAACTACGCGAAAGTAGTGGTGCGCAGGAAGTGCTTTCGGCTGCGCATGAGCCAATTGGAGATCAGGCGCGCCTGCTTCCATCCGAGGCGGCCACGGAACCCGGCAAAGCTGCGCGAACGCTGGTTCAGACCTCGACTGCCGCCGAGCCGGAGCGTTGATCGGCCTGTGACATTACCGTCCGCGCGGCGATGTCAACAGCGGTTTCGCCGCCGTTTCCTTCGAGAATCGCCTTCGCCAGCGCAGCGTCTGCTGCATCGGTCGTGATCACGATCAGTGCACCGCCGCGCTGCATCTTCTCCGTCCAGGCCTGAGCTTCGGCTTCAGGCACGCCCATGTCCGCCAAAGCTCCCATGAGTCCGCCCGTAGCAGCGCCGACACTGGCACCAACGAGAGCTCCGACCAGGCTGCCCGCCCCGAGGAAAGGACCAAGGCCCGGCAGCGCGAATGCTGCGATTCCGAGGAGCATGCCCGATACGCCCCCTGTCGCTGTGCCCCAAACGGTACCCGAGCGGCCTTCGACTTTGCCTTCCAGTCTCTGCTGCAAGGTGCTGGTATCCTCCAGCCGGCTCAGATAGCTGACTTCTTCCCTGGTGAAGCCCGCCCGGTCGAGCTCCGCGAGAGCTGCCTCAGCTGCGTCAGTGGTTTGGAAATGACCTGTAACGACTTTAACGGCCATACTCTGTTCACGGTACTAGCAATTCAGCTGCCGAACGTAATATCAGATGAATAGCAGTTCAGAATAGGGAAATTTATACAGGTCCCGGTAAGAACCCGAGCGGAATACCGTGTAACACTGGGGGCATGTTCCGGCTGTACTTTATATGTCTATTTACGAGTGTTCTCGTGGCGGACGAGGGCATGTGGCTGTATTCCAATCCGCCCCTGGAGCGCGTCGAGAAGCGTTATGGATTCCGGCCATCCCGGGAGTGGCTGGACCACGTGCAACAAGCCTCAGTGCGGCTGAATAACGGCGGTTCCGGCTCTTTCGTGTCACCTGATGGGCTGGTGATGACGAACCACCACGTTGCCAGCGAGTGCATCGCGGAACTTAGCACTAAAGAACGTGACCTGATGAAAAGCGGTTTCCATGCAAAATCGCACGCCGAGGAAAAACAGTGCCCGGGGCTGGAACTGAACGTCCTCGACCGAATTGAGGATGTCACTGCTAAAGTCAACAGCGCTGCGTCCCAGGCCGCCGATCCCGCAGCAGCCCAGAAAGCCAGAACGGCGGCGATCGGCGCACTGGAAAAGGAGTCAACCGCGAAAACAGGACTCCGGAGCGACGTCGTCACGCTTTACAACGGCGGCCAGTATCATTTGTATCTCTACAAGAAATACACCGACGTCAGGCTTGTATTCGCGCCCGAGCTGGCCATCGCCTTCTTTGGCGGTGATCCAGACAACTTCGAGTTTCCTCGCTACAACCTCGACGTCACCTTCGTCCGGGTTTACGACGGCGGCAAGCCTGCGACTGTGAAGCACTGGCTTAAGTGGAGCCGCAACGGAGCCAGGGAAGGCGACGTGGTCTTCGTCTCCGGACACCCGGGCAAGACCGACCGGCTGCGGACGGTTGACCATCTGCAGTTCTTCCGCGATTTTGAGCAGCCGCTGCGCCTCGAAGTAGTGCGCCGCCGGGAACTCCTGCTTTCCAACTGGAGTCGCGGCAGTGCTGAGAATGCGCGCCGGGCGCAGGATCTGCTGATGATCTTCGCAAATAGTCGCAAGGCACGATCAGGCATGCTCGCAGGCCTGCAGGACCCTGCAGTGATGTCCCAAAAGGCTGCGGAGCAGCAGCAGTTGACGCAGCGCATCGAAAGCGATCCGAAGCTCAAGGCAAACTTCGGCGGAGCCTGGAAAGAGGTAAGCGAGGCCGTCGCCCTGCAGCGCCAACTCTATCGTGAGCACTACCTGCTCGAGATGGGACAGGCATTCGCCGGAGATCTCTTCGGCATCGCCCGTCACCTGCTGCGGAGCGGGGAGGAGCGTGCAAAGCCGAACGCTTCCCGGCTGCTCGACTACACGGACGCACGCCTCGAATCGTTGCAGCACGAGCTGTTTTCGACGAAACCCATCTATAAAGATCTCGAAACGGTTCGCCTCGCTGACTCCCTGTCGATGATGGCTGAGTGGCTCGGCGGAGATCATCCGCTGGTTGTCCAGGTGCTGGCCGGAAAGTCGCCCCGTCAAAGAGCCGCCGATCTGATTGCAGGCACGTCGGTCGACGATGTCGCCACTCGCAAGAAGCTTTACGAAGGCGGTCAGGCTGCGGTTGCCGCGTCGACCGATCCGCTCATTCAGCTGGCACGGCTCGTCGATGCGCCTGCGCGGAAAGTACGGGCTACGGTGGAGCAGAAGGTTGAGGAGCCGCTCGAGCAGGCCTACGGCAAGATCGCACAAGCGCGCTTCGCCGTCCATGGAGCGTCCGTCTACCCCGATGCGACCTTCACGCTTCGGCTCGCCTATGGCGAGGTGAAGGGTTACGAGGAGGAGGGAAAGAAGATCCCGCCGATGACAACCATGGGTGGCGCTTATGCTCACGCAGCCGATCACGGCTACAAGGACCCATTCGACCTTCCGGAGTCATGGAAGCAGAAAAAGGGCCAGCTTGACCTGAATACGCCATTTAACTTTGTCAGCACGGCAGACATCATCGGCGGCAACTCGGGGAGCCCTACGATCAACCGCCACGGTGAGGTTGTAGGTCTGATTTTCGACGGCAACATATACAGCCTCGTTCTGGACTATGCCTATACAGATGTCCAGGCCCGTGCTGTCTCGGTGCACTCGCAGGCGATTGTCGAGGCTCTGCGAAAGATCTATGGAGCGGATGCGCTGGTGTCGGAACTGACCAGCCAGCGCTGATTTCCCGAAGTTCGGTCAGCAACATATACTGACTGAATCGATCATGCTGCACCGCGTGTCCTGCGTCGCAGCGCTGCTCCTCTCCGCTGCTGCACTGTGCCGGGCAGATTTGGAGAAGGGCAACGCTCTATATAGAAGCAACTGCGCTTTTTGCCACGGCCTGACGGGCCTCGGCGGCCGCGGTCCTGATCTTGTTACGAATCCCGGGTCGCCCGCTGACGTGAAGCGGATCATCAAGCAAGGTGTTCCAGGTACGACCATGCCCGCCTTTGGAAGTTTCGAAGAGGGCGAGCTGAATCATCTGGTTGATTACGTCAAGCACCTGGCCGGCAGCGCGCCGTCCGGAGAGAAGGCCAAGGGCGATCCGGCACGCGGACAGGTGCTGTATGCAAAGTTCGCCTGTCCCTCCTGTCACCAGATTTGACGAGAGGGCAGCACGCTTGGACCGGAGCTGACTCGGATCGGCAGCGCACGGCCGCTCCACTATCTTCGTGAATCCCTGACGGCGCCTCAGGCAGACATCCCCCCGCAGTATGAAGGAGTCACCATTGTCGGTAGGTCCGGCGAAAAGGTGCGCGGAATCAGAGTCAACGAAGATACGTTCACGATTCAGCTTCGACTGCCGTCTCAGCGATTCGTTGCCTTCGAGAAGGACGCAGTGAAGCAGGTGATCCACGACAAGGAATCGATGATGCCGTCGTATGCGAAGTTGCCCCCGGCAGACATCG
>DASQEG010000176.1:0-10717 GCA_035633775.1 Bryobacteraceae bacterium | reverse complement strand
CAACCCGCAGGTCCCATGGACGGCCGACCCGGACGGAAACATTCTCAACTACAACCACAAGAGGCTGGAGCTGACCGGCCTGACGCGCGAGGCGGCTTTAGGGAACGGTTGGATGGACGTGCCCCATCCCGAAGACCGCGCAAGAGTCATCGCGGCGTGGATGCATTCAGTTGAAACGGGAGAGCCGTACGACACTGAGCAGCGTATCCGGCTCGCTGACGGCACCTACCGCTGGATGCGTTCACGGGCATCTGCCCGGCGCAATGCGGACGGCAAGATTGTGCTCTGGTATGGCACGACTGAGGACATTGCTGAGCGAAAGGATGCGGAGGACGAGCGCGAGCGGCTCGTCAAGGAACTTGAGCGCTCCAATGGTGAGCTCGCTGAGTTTTCCCACGTCGTGAGCCACGACCTACAGACACCCATTCGGATGGTAAAGAGCTTCAGTGAACTCCTGGCCCGACGTTACAAAGGGAAACTCGACGACGCGGCAGATAGTTTTATCGGCAGTATTCAAGGCGGTGCCGCGAGCATGGAGCAGCTTGTCCTAAAGCTCCTTCACTACGCCATGGTGGGACAGGAGCCGATGACCCGTGGGCCTGTCGAGTTGGGAAGAGTCCTTGACGCGGCGATCGCCCTGCTTCGCCCAGCTATCGAAGAGACGGGAGCCCAGGTGATACATGGAGAGCTCCCGACCATTCAAGGTGACCCGGTGCTTCTCCAACAGCTTTTCCAGAACCTTATTAGTAACGCTATGAAGTACCAGCGGCCCAGCGTGCCGCCTCTGGTTGAGGTGCATGCCACGGAGCACGAGAAGGAATGGTTCATCTCGGTCGCGGATAACGGCATGGGCATCGACGCTGGTTACCACGACCGCATCTTTGCCCCGCTCAAGCGCCTTCACGGCAATGAGATTCCCGGCACCGGTATCGGGCTCGCAGTCTGCCGAAAGATTGTCGAGCGCCATGGAGGACGCATCTGGGTCGAGTCCGAGCCTGGCAAGGGGTCCACGTTTTACTTCACACTGCCGCAGCATTAGCTTGCACTAACCCTCACGAACGTTCTCAGGACGAGCAGCAGGGTCAACCAGATTTCAGGACGACGGTCTTGGTTGACCGCCGTTGCACCATCGAAAGTCGGAGCACCCGCACTGTTGAGCCTCGCCGCGGTCGTACTTCGCTAGCTGGTAGCCTCGAAGCGCGATGCCAACGCTGCCAGCCTCTGGGCCGCCTGCACAATCTCCGTCGAAACGTGCTCCACCCGCTTCGCACCCCTGGCAAGCTGGTAGAGGCGTTCCAAAATAAGTTTCGTTTCCGGGTCACCATCGATAAACGGTTCCACACCCCGTAACACCGTAAACGTCATTCCCGCGTTGATGCCCTGGTGATCACGTGTGGCGGGTAGCTTCGCCAAAGCCGTTGCAATCATGCCCACGACGTGCATGAGATCAATGGCCGCAGCGAGCATTCGCTCCTTTTCAGATCTCGCCGATTTCGAGTATGCCTGGACCAGGCACCTCAACAACATGCCGTAGGCAGCATTAGCTAGATCGAGGACCCTCGCAGAAGGCTCGGCGTCGATGAACACCTTGCCTTCGGGATCAGGCGGACGGCGCATCACTGGGTTTTCGGCCACCGGGTAGGCTGGGGCAAAATCCGGGTTGTTCGCCAACAGTGCTGTGTACTCACGCTTAATACCTTGAAAGCGATGATAATGCGAGTCCTGGCGGTCCGTCGGCGATCCTTCGCCTTGTTCGACGATAAGGTCAATAGCACGGCCTGCACCTTGAAGGTCAACGATGACTTCAATGCCTTCCATGGTCATGAGGTCTCCGCCGATCTGCCCGTGTTCAGGCCCCACGAACAGCGAGTGTGGACCAACACGCTCAGCGAAGGCGATCAGGTTCGCACGAATGGCCTCGTAAAGGTGGCTGACGGTAACGTACTCCTGAGAACTCGGCATCAGGCCCAGGTAGGCCTGTTCTCTCTTGTGTTCCAGGACCTGAAATCCTTCACCGTCTCGTGCTTCCACGCCGGTTGGTCGCTCCAGAAAAATGAAGTGATCGAGCGTGTTGAACGAAAACGGGGTTAAACGCAGCACCACTCCGGATGGGAAGTAGCCTGGGTTCACCGGGAAATTCGGCCGGGTGAAGTGCGGCCTTCCTCCTATCGCGGCCGTCAGGTTCGCGACCATCAGCAAGTGGCCCATTTCTTCCACCGCTACGTTCATTACTGCCGCACGCCAGCGTTGGACGGCGGCAGCCTCTTCCGGTGAAAGGCCGGGATCCGATTTCTGTTTGAGACTGAACGCGGCATACAAGTAGCTGCACATGAGCGTATGCTCGATCTCGGCGGCTTCAGCTAACAAGTGGAAAAGCTGCTCTCGCGAGCCGATTAGGATCTCAGGCTCGTCTCCGCGTTCCGCCTCCTGTGATCGAGTCTTAACCGTATCGTCGAGTGGTGATGACAGCATAAAGGGTTTGATAATAACGCCGGTTCCAGCTTGCTTGTCTCATCTGCCTACAATGGGCGCGTATTGAAGTCACGGGACAGGCCAATGACTTTTCGTGGACTGTGGCTGCTTCTGACCTGGCCCGCGGCGAGCGTAAGCGTGCTCGTGCGGGGCACACGCAGACGCGCAGGCGGGATCCATGCCGCCGAGTCACGGGCGGCATGCACCACCTATTCACCGTTCGTCGCTGTTATCAGCTTCGAGCAAACGACGCAGAGATGACGGTTCACCGGTCCGCCCACGGGCGCACAGGCGCGGGAACGCCGGGAGGCCCCGCAATGAGGCGATCGGCCACGGTACCCGTCACGAAGGCATAGATACCTTTGTGAATAAGGTCGAGCACCTGCTCGTCTACCGGCCATGTCCATGGCGGAGCACCAACTCCAGTCGCATTCTCGAGCGTCTGATCGTTCATTAGCCGCAGGTTCATGAACATAAATGAGCCGACAGGCCCGCGAAACCCGTGCGCCGCCATCATGCCCCTGACTGCACCCAACGCCACCCCCTGGCCCCAGTGCATTGCCCAGTTGAGCATCAGCCGTTCCTCGTCCGGCTTGTGCTCCATGCCGAGCAACCGCTCGAGCGTGTGGGCGGGGACATATGAGTTCGGCCGACGTGTTAACTGCTGCTCCAGCTTCTCGGCCAATGTCATCGCTGCTACGCCTGCTAGTCCAGCCAGCAAACCACGGAACGCCACATTATCAGTCATCGACTCCCTCCCTGCCCGCGTCTGGTGGGGCTACAAGGTGAGACGCTCCGTTCGGGCGATTGCGTCAGGTGCTCCTCGACTGTTTGGACCGTAATCGATGCTTTTTACGGCCACCATATCGGCTGTCCTGTTTGTGGCGGAAGCGCCCTGGGTGCAGCACGTGTGCAGAAGTTCGCCGAAACACGATCATGCGTGGCGGCACTACGAAGTGGAGGTTTGTATCACTTATCCCCGTCTGCGCCGGCTGAGCGGCGTCTAGCAAATGAGGAGAAGTTGACCATATGAACCAACACGACGCTGGCAAGCCCGTGACCGAGTCACACCAGCCCGGGATCGAAGCAGAAATGCAAGACAAGCCTGCCGCAGACAGCCCGGCACACCGGGGCAGCGGTAAGCTCGATGGCAGAATCGCACTGATCACAGGCGGCGACAGCGGTATCGGCCGCGCGGTTGCTATCGCGTTCGCCAAGGAAGGCGCCGACGTTGCTATTGGTTACCTGAACGAACACCCGGACGCAGACGAGACCAAGCGTCTGGTGGAGGAGAAAGGCCGCCGTTGTATCGCGCTTGCGGGTGATATTGGCGATTCAGCCTTCTGCCGCGAGATGGTGGACCGTGTCGTAGCTGAGTTTGGCGGGATTGACATATTGGTCAACAACGCGGCGGAGCAAACGGATCAGGACCGATTGGAGGACATCAGCGACGAGCAGTTGGAGCGCACATTTCGCACGAATATCTTCTCAATGTTTTATCTGACCCGAGCCGCGCTATCCCAGTTGCGCGAGCGGAAAGGTGCGGTTATAAACACCACATCGGTCACGGCGTACCGGGGTACCGAGCATCTGCTCGACTACGCGTCCACAAAGGGTGCGATTGTCGCCTTCACGCGATCATTGGCCAAGAACCTGGCGGAGGCGGGCGTCAGAGTAAACGGGGTAGCTCCAGGACCGATCTGGACTCCGCTCATCCCTTCGACGTTTACCGAGGACCGCGTTGAAAGCTTCGGCGAGAAAGTGCCGCTCGGGCGTGCGGGACAGCCCGAAGAGGTCGCACCGAGCTATGTGTTCCTGGCCTCGGCGGACTCATCCTACATGACCGGGCAGGTGCTACACCCGAACGGCGGCGAGGTGGTGAACGGGTGAACAGGGTGCCGTCTTTCAGGACGGGGTGATCAGGGCATGCCGTGCAGCGGCACTGACCATCCGTTTCGCAAGGATCATCCGACCGAACAGTTTCACGCTGCGCACCTGAGCCGACGCTGTGTGCGGCTGGCCCGATGGCCGGAAGAGTCCCAGATCCCGGCGTGCGCAGCAGTTCGCCGGAACCGGCACAGGCCTGGCCATTTGCAAGCGGTAATCGAAGCACACGGCGGTCGATTTGGGCACAATCCGAGCTCACGCGCGGACCGACGTTCCTGTTCACACTGCCGGATCGGAGGTAGCCGATGGCGGCGACCCGCGGCCTTCCAGCACTTGTGCGATGGTGGTCTCCAGTTCATTTGTCCGAAACGGCTTCGATAGACATGGCGAGAGTGTCTCGGCATCCCCAGCTTCCACCTTAGGCGTATTCGCGGTTACAAAGATGACGGGCACATCACGCTGTGCACGGATTCGCCGCGCGGCTTCAATGCCGTCCATAGGTCCTTTCAACCGCACATCCATCAATACGACATCGGGCGCCAATTCAGCTGCTTTTGACACCGCTTCTTCGCCGGCGGAAGCGAGTCCCACAACAGAATGCCCGAGCCGCTTCAATCGGCTTTGAAGATCCATTTGGACGATTGCTTCGTCCTCGACGACGAGAATTCGTGCCTTCATTGATTGTGCTCGAAGGCTAGAATATCGGTTCTGGAAATTCAACCGACACCTGCGTGCCTGCCGTTCCCTGCACCCGAAGATCGCCGCCGAGCTGTTTCGCGAGTACCGAAACAAGCGTTAGTCCGAGTGAATTCATCTCTTCAAAGTTGACGTGCGACGGCACACCTACCCCATCGTCCGAAACCTGCAGAACACATTTGCCTCGCTCGCATTTTAGAAAGACGTCGACACGGCCAGATCGACCGTTTGGGAACGCATGCTTGAAGCTGTTCGTCACCAGCTCATTGACAATCAAGCCGCAAGGGATTGCCTGAGCGAGCGGCAAATTGACCTCTGAAGCGGTGTTCAGGCGTACACGTTCGGGCTCACCGTAGAAATCCCGTAAATTATTTCCGAGCTTTTCAAGATACTCGCCGAAGTCAACGCGGGCCAGGTCGGGCGAGCGGTAAAGAAGCTCATGTATCTCACCAATCGACCGGACGCGATTACACGCATCTTCGAACATATCCCGAACGGTTCTATCCTCAACCGTGCCCGACTGAAGCGCGAGCAGGCTCGTGATCACCTGAAGGTTATTTTTCACACGGTGGTGAATCTCCTTCAGCAGAACTTCCTTTTCCGCGAGCGAAGCCTTAAGTTGCTCACTTGTCGTTCTGCGCTCTGTCTCGTCCCGCATGACTTTGGCGAATCCGCGGAGGCGACCTTCGTCGTCGCGCATGACGGTAAGTACACCACTGCACCAGAACCGGCTTCCGTCTTTCCGCAAGTGCCAGCGCTCATCTATCGCCCGTCCGAGAGTGACGGCCTCTCGCATCTCCTTTTGCGGTTCCCCGGCGGCGACATCCTCAGGTACAAACAACCACGAACTTGGCTTGCCGATGATTTCAGAGGCGGTATATCCCAGGACGGCTTCTGCGCCGGAGTTCCAGGTAGTGATGCGTCCTTCCGTGTCCTGCTGGATGAGCGCATATTCCCGAACGTTGTTCACAAACAGGCGGAATTGCTCCTCACTCATGCGGAGTGCCTGCTCGGCCTTCTTGCGTTCCGTAACGTCGACGCAGGCCCCGGTCATATAGGCCGGTTTGCCGTCAAGAGTGAACACCTCGCCCTGATCGATGAGCCACCGCTCAGTGCCATCTCTCTGCGGTACTCGGAACTCGGTGTCAAGGTGTATTCCCTGCTGGCGAGTCTGCTCAAAGGCAGCTTTGACCCTCTCCCGGTCATCGGGGTGGACGATTGCATAAAAGTCCTCAATCGTCCGGATCTCCTGTGCGGACGCGAGTCCGAATAGTTCTCGCAGGTTTTCATCGATGGTGTCGGTGTCTGAAAGAATGTCCCAGTGCCACGTGCCCGTTCGTGCCGCACGCAGGGCGATCCGCAACGCGATAGTCTGCTCTGTGAGCACATCCTGGAGCTTCTTGCGGTCAGTGGCGTCCCTGGTAATTTTTGAGAAGCCCGTGAGGACGCCATCATCGTCCAGCACAGCTGTCAGAACGCCTTCCGCCCAGTAACGCGCACCATCCCGACGGACCAGCCAACGTGTGTCATCTGCGGTACCGTGCTCGCGGGCTCGCTGCAGTTCCTTCTCGGGTATATTCCGCTTACGGTCTTCAGGGTCAAACAGAATCTCGTGCGGCCTTCCGAGTACTTCGTTCGTTGAATACCCGTGGATCCTTTCGGCACCCGCATTCCAGCTGTTGATAGTGCCTTTGGGGTCAAGCGTGAATATCGCGTAATCCGTAACGCCAGCGACCATGAGGCGGAACTGGTCGTTAGCCGCCTGACGGACCTTGAGCCGCTTTTCGTCCTCTCTGTCCCGCGCGCGATCCTCGTCTCTCTTGAATAGGGCGAGCTGAACAACCGCAGCAAGTTCATCCGATTTGGCCGGTTTGACGATGTAGCCTAGCGGCCGCGTGTGCTTTGCCCGGTCAATCAGGTGGCGGTCCGAATAGGCGGTCAGAAAGACGACAGGAACGCCGAGAGGCTCCAGTTGCTGAGCAGCGGAAATGCCATCCACCGCGCCCGGAAGCATAATGTCCATGATGACGAGATCAGGGCGGGAGCGCCCTCCCTCAATGATGGCGTCTTCGCCGGTTTGCGCAACGCCGACGACGTCGTAGCCTTGAGACGTAAGGCTTTGGCGCAGTTGTTCGGCTACAACCCGCTCATCTTCTACGATCAGAATTCGATTACGTTGCAAATTGCTCTCCTCAGATGCCCTCTATTCAGCGGGTGAGGTGAGCCGGGGCTCCGGCCAACGACGGCTTCGGGCCCCATGTTCAAGGCTGGATTGCGTCCGCTATTGCTTAGACTCATCCCGCGCACATAAAGGCTCGTGGTTTCGAAAGAGCGTCCGCCAGCGGTCGTGGCACTCGTGAACTCCCTACGTCAGCGGAGAGAAAGATCCGAGCGGAAGTCGTCCCCACGCTCGCAACATGTTTTCGGAGGGCGAACGGTTCCCGCCGTGCTGACGAACAGGCGGCATGAACTCACAACCCGGTCCGGACAGCGGCATTGTCACGGAACAGGACGATTTAGCGAGCTTGATGGCGCAGATCTCGCAAGCGGCCACTGGCTGCGGCTGCTGACTGTGGTCGACGTGCCATAGAGAATCGGTTGTACAGATTGACCCGACATAGGTCAGCTCTCAGTCCGGGCCATAATACTTCCCGGACGCATCTCTGCCAAGCCGATGTACGGCATCTCGCCAAGCGGACAGAATTTTGCACGCGCCTCATCAACGATCTGTATGTGTCGAAAGTGTCGAACTCGCACAACTGTTGTCACACGCAAGAACAGTAGCGCGGAGCGACGGTTTGAGCTTGCAAGTGATTGACCTCTCGTTCGTGGGTCCGGTCGCTTGCCGCACTTACATGATCAAACTTGTGGGTTGTCGGACGATGCTCGCCCCGTAAATGAGGAATTATGGTGCGGAGAGGGGGACTTGAACCCCCACGAGATTACTCCCGCTAGCACCTCAAGCTAGTGCGTCTGCCAATTCCGCCACCTCCGCAAACTTGAACCAACTTGGCAGTAACTCGAACGACTTACTTACGGGCCGGAGCTGCAGGCTGCGATTTCTGTTGCTGCTGCTGCCCCGCCGCCGGATTCGGGAGGACCGGATTGTTCGGGTCCACCACAGGAATCTTGTCCAGATCAAGCGGCTCCTTGCGAACAACCTGACCTTTTTCGTTCAGGAACTCAACCGTAGGCTGAGGTGCACCCGGGGGCACAACCGGAGCAGCACCTGTGGCCGGAGCAGCACCGGTGGCCGGAGCCGCAGAAGTCCCGGGCTGAGGGGCGCCCGTTACCGGAGCACTCTTGGTCGGAGCAGGTTTACCTGTACGCTCCAGCACTGACGTGCCGGTTCCCGCGTTCCTTGTTGCCACGATCGATAGCGAAAGCGACGTCAACATGAACAGACCGGCCGCAATGGTTGTAGCCTTCGACAGGACCGTCGCGGCTCCACGGGGCCCGAATGCTGTCTGCGAGCCCATCCCGCCAAATGCACCTGCCAAATCGGCCGCTTTCCCGCTCTGCAGCAGGACCACGATAACCAGAAACACGCAGACGAGAATGTGGACGATGGTCAGCAGGATCGTCATTCAGATTTAACTCTGCAAATCATTATAGCGAGTCGCGTCGACCTATCGCAATCAAAGGTCCGTCGCGGACGGCCCGGCAGGGCACCCTTGTTACGATAAATCATTGCCGTGATGGACGAATCTCCACTTGACCTAAAGAAGACGGTCAATCTCCCGCGCACCGACTTCTCTATGAAGGCGACTCTGCCGACGCTCGAGCCGCGACTGCTGGAGCGCTGGGACTCGGAAGGGCTCTACGGGCAGATTCGCAGCGCGCGCGCAGGTCAGCCCAAATACGTGCTGCATGACGGCCCGCCCTACGCGAACGGCAATATTCACCTGGGCCACGTCTTCAATAAAACGCTCAAGGATTTCATCGTCAAGTCGAAGACGATGGCGGGCTTCGACTCGCCCTACGTTCCCGGCTGGGACTGCCATGGGCTGCCGATCGAGATCAAGGTCGATTCCGAACTCGGGTCGAAAAAGGCAAAGATGAGTCCGGCGGACATCCGCCGGGCCTGCCGCCGCTATGCCGAAAAGTACGTAGATCTGCAGCGGAAGGACTTCCGACGCCTTGGAATCCTCGGGCAATGGGACGATCCCTATCTCACGATGGCGCCCGAGTATCAGGCGACCATTGCCGGCGCATTTGTGGATTTTCTCGACAAGGGCTACGTCTATAAGGGCCTGAAGCCGGTGAACTGGTGTATCAACGACCGCACGGCTCTGGCCGAAGCTGAGGTCGAGTATGAAAACCACAGCAGCCCGTCGATCTGGGTTCGGTTCGCCCTGACCTCGGATCCTGCCGCGATCCACCCCGACCTTCAGGGCCGAACCGTCTGGGGACTGATCTGGACCACGACTCCATGGACGATCCCGGCGAACATGGCGATCGCTTTCCACCCGAAGTTCGAGTATGTCGCCGTAGAGGTGGATGGGGATGCCTACATCGTCGCTCGCGATCTGCTGCAGGCAACTTCAGACGCCGCCGGATGGCGCTGGGACAACATACTGGCCACGTTCCCCGGTGCACAACTGGAAGGCGCGACCTTTCGGCATCCGTTTCTGGACCGCACATCGAGAGGGATCCTGGGCGATCACGTGACGCTCGAGGCGGGCACCGGCGCGGTGCATACCGCCCCGGGGCACGGCCACGAGGACTATGTGGCCGGGATGAAGTATGGCATTCCCACGTATTGCCCGGTCGACGCCGCGGGACGTTTTTTTCACGCCTCCGGTGCTGATGGCGTTCTGCCCGAAGAGCTGATAGGCCGTACTGTTTGGGAAGCCAACTCTGTCGTTATCGAACTGCTCTCAGCCGCCGGAGCGCTGGTGGCCCGGCGCAATATCGATCACAGCTATCCACACTGCTGGCGCTGCCACAAGCCGACCATCTTCCGTGCCACCGAACAGTGGTTTATCGGCATGGATCGGGGAGACTTGCGCCAGAAGGCGCTAGACGCCATACGCGGCATCAAGTGGATGCCCGGTTGGGGTGAAGAGCGCATCTACAACATGGTCGCCAGCCGGCCGGACTGGTGCATCTCACGGCAACGCGTCTGGGGAGTTCCGATCGTCGCTTTCTACTGCGAAGGCTGCCGCGAGCCGTACACCGAACGTGCGGCGCTGGATCGCGTCGTTGACCTGTTCCGGACGCATTCAGCCGATGTCTGGTATGAGCGCTCGGCAGCGGAGCTTCTGCCGGAGGGCACCCGGTGCACAAAGTGCGGTGGCACGACGTTCACCAGGGAGACTGACATCCTCGACGTCTGGTTTGACTCAGGATCGAGTCATCTGGCGGTGCTGGGTAAATCCGATGAGCTTCCCTGGCCGTCCGATCTCTATCTGGAAGGCGGCGATCAATATCGTGGCTGGTTCCACAGCTCACTGCTGGTTGGTGTCGGCCTGAAAGGCGCAGCTCCGTACCGTGAGTGTGCAACGAACGGCTGGACGCTGGACGGTGAAGGCCGGGCGATGTCCAAGTCGCTGGGTAACGTTATCGAACCCGAGAAGATCATCAGACAGCACGGAGCCGAAGTGCTGCGTTTGTGGGTGGCTTCGGTTGAGTTCAACGAGGATGTCCGGCTTTCCGATAC
>DASQEG010000175.1:0-11954 GCA_035633775.1 Bryobacteraceae bacterium | reverse complement strand
CGGCGTGCTCCGAAAGTACGTCGTAGTAAAAGGCAGGTTCATGCACAAACCACTCGTGCACTTCGCCACCTGGGAAACGCTCGCGCATCAAGCGGTGAGCGGGCGCGTTCACGTCGGCGGGCATCTGAACGGCGAGCGCTCCACCGCGCGCGACGCGCCGCATCAGTTGCGGGAACACGGTTTCATGCTCGCCCACCCACTGCAATGCTGCGTTTGAGAACACAAGGTCAAACAGCGGCTCGGTCTGCGCTGCCCACTTGGCGATATCCTGCTGGATCCATCGCACCTGCGTGCTGCCCGAGGTTGCCCGCTGAAGCATGGAATCCGAGTTGTCCAGACCTGTTAGGGCGGCTGATGACCAGGTTTCGGCCAATACTGCCGTGCTGTTACCGGGACCACAGCCCAGGTCGATTATGGACTTTGGCGTGAGTTCGAGACTATTAACCAGATCACGGCAGGGACGCGTCCGCTCCTCCTCAAACCGGAGGTACTGTTCAGGCTGCCAGGAAGCCATGTTGCCAGTATTGCGCGAGCGTAACCCGTTGAGGAGTTCGTTCCCGTGCGCGCCAAATCGAGATCCGTTGTAACGCTTGGCTTGATGTAACGTATGAAGACTACATGGTTCTGAGTTTGGTGGCATTGTTCCTTGCTTCGCCGTCTGTGGATGTGCAGCAGATGCTCACGAGGCTCGTCGAGGCAAGTGGGGTTCCCGGAGCAGCGGTCGTCCACGTCAAGGCGGATGGGCGACTGGAGACACACTACGCAGGCTTGGCGGAGAAAGGTACAAGCCGCGCCGTTTCACCGTCGACGTTATTCCATGCTGCTTCCCTGAGCAAACAGATTACCGCCTGGGCCGCTTTAGGGTTGGCGGAACGTGGAGAGCTGGACCTTGACCGTCCATTGGACCAGTATGTCGGCGGCGTCGTCGAGCCGGATGATTTCTCGCGCAGCATTACGGCCCGGCACGTCCTGAGCCATGCGTCGGGACTGCCTAACTGGCGGAACCAGAAGTTCGGCATGCGAGCGCATTTTAAGCCCGGGTCCCAGTTCAGTTACTCGGGCGAAGGATACGTCTGGCTAAGCAAGGTGATCGAGAAGATCACAGGCACAGATTTCGAAACGTACGTCCGAGCGACTGTATTTGTTCCCCTGCAGATGAACAGCACCACTTTCGTCTGGAAGCCAGGCCTTGAAGCAGTCGCAGTAGTCGGTCATGATCTGCACGGCCGCGCGACGTCGCGCCGGGGATCGGAAAAGGCGAATGCGGCAGCCAGCCTGTTGACTACAGCAGGAGATTACGGACGGTTTCTCAAAGCTGTGATGGGCGGGCCGGCAGCGATGTATCAGCCGACGGTGAAGGTTACGCGGAAGTGTGCCTCGTGTCTGGGCAGTGATGCCGCGGACCTGCCAGCCGCGTTCAGCTGGGGACTCGGCTGGGCTCTGTGGAACCACAATGGTCAAACCGAGTTCTTCCAGTGGGGCGACAACGGTTCATTTAAGGCGTTCGTGACAGGCGATCGAAAGCGAGGCGAAGCGGTGGCCATCTTCACGAACAGCGAAGGCGGTATGGGCATTGTGCCGCCGGTCGTGCAAGCATTGGGGTTCGATCCGGCACCGGTCGACCAGTGGCTCCGGTATGAAAGGTATGATTCGTCCCGAACGGCCCTATCAAAAAGAGCCGAGCAGCGCCTGGTCGCAGGAGACAACGAAGGGCTCGCCGATGTTCTCCGCGAGTGGCTGAGGAGCGAACCTGACAACCGGCCAGTCCGCAAGGTGCTCGAACTGGTCGAGACCAACAAGATGCCGCGCAGAAGCCCTGCAGGTAACGCCGTCTTTCAATTATCGGGGCACTCCGATGCTAAATCGGTCGTGGTGACGGGCAGCTTCAATGAGTGGCATCGATTCCAGTTCCCGATGGAGAAGGGCAATCGGGGCTGGGCCACGCGTTTACAAATTCCCGCCGGCCGTTACACGTATATGTTCATTGTCGACGGCAAATGGATAACAGACCCGGAAAACAAGGAGCAGGAGACGAACGCTTCCGGAAACAGCAACTCGGTTCTGGTGGTCCAGAGCTCTCCATCGCAGGAACAACCTTAACCGTCGACTCGACTCGGAAGCGCGGCGGAATTTCAAACATTCCATTCGGTTCGGGAGGCAGAGCCCGTCAGCATGAAAGGAACGTTCTCCGATCCTGCAAATTGAGAGGCTCAAGTGCCACTTCGCAGGGCTGCGACCGGATCGGCCCGCGAGAGGCGGCGGGCGGGAAGCCACGTTGCCAAAAGGGCCACGCAGGCCAAGCTTACCGAAACCGCTGCGTACGTAGCCGGGTCGACTGGGCTCACCCCAAAAAGCAGTGTAGACATCACCCCGGTCAGCGCGAGCGAAATGACAATACCGATTGCTATGCCAGCCCCAGTAAGCAACAGGCCGTGGCGGACAAACAGCCGGCTTACATCTGCAGTCTGGGCGCCCAGAGCTATGCGGATCCCAATCTCGCGTGTGCGTTGCGTCGCGATGTACGCAATTACGCCGTAGATGCCGACCACACCAAGTAGCAGAGCCACGCTCGCAGCAATGGCCAGCATAACCATGGCGAATGAGGTCTGGGCAAGGGAGTCGGCGTGAATCTCTTTGAGGGTTAGCACGTTGGCGAGTGGCAGTTGGGGATTGACTGACCAGACGGCCTGCTGAAGCTCGCGCAGGAAACCCGACGACCCTACGCGGCTCGACCGCACCGCATAAGCCATGCTGCGCGTCTCATAAACCTCATTCAGCAATGGCCAATACACGATGGCGGTCGCCGGCCGATTCAGGCCGTCGTCGCGCTCACTACCGGCCACACCGACGACTTCGTACCAATTGGAACGAAGACCTCGAACTCGTTTGCCCAATGCGTTCGACCCGCTTCCCCAGTACTCACGCGCCAGAATTTCGGAGATGATGACGACACGCCTGCGCTGGTAGATCTCGGTCCAGGTGATGTCGCGCCCCGCCGCAAGGGGGTTGCCCATCGCGTCGAAGTAGCCAGGAGCGACGCTCTTGAAACGCCGCATTGGCGGCATCTGGCCTTCTGGAACGTCGACATGCTCGACTCCAAGGGGATTGCCGTTATCCTCCCCGTCCATCGTGATCGAAGACGAGAGGCCAACGGAGACGACGCCCGGTACTTGCCGCAACCTTTGTGCGATCTGATCGTGTGTCCGCGCCATCTGAAGTTCATCTTCGACAAGCGCATCCGGCACCTCAACGCGAAAAGTTTGCACCGCTTCCGGTCGTGCAAAGCCGGGATTGACCTGCTGCATGGCAACGAACGTCCGAATCATCAGTCCTGAGATGATTAACAGAACAAGCGCCATCGCGACCTCCGCCACCACGAGCGTATTGCGCGTCCGCTGCCGCACAGGCCCATCACTCGCTCCCCGGCCACCCTCTTTGAGAGCCGCAGCGTTCACCGTCCCAAACTTGAGAACGGGAATCAGTCCGAATAGAAGACCCGTAAACAAGGAGATGAGCACGGTGAATACAAGCACCACGGGGTCGATGCTGATCTCGTCAACGCGCGGTAAGGTAGCGGGCGCGAGCTTCCTCAGTAATTCAATAGCAGTTCGAGCGAACAGGAGGCCGGCCGCACCGCCCGCGAGCCCAAGCATGAGACTCTCGGCCAGCAGTTCGCGCGCGATGCGGCCGCGACCTGCACCCAGCGCTGCTCGGACCGCAAGCTCCTGCTGACGCCCCTCGGCGCGCACGAGGAAAAGATTCGCGACGTTGGCGCACGCGATGAGCAGAACCATCCCCACTGCGCCGAGCAGAATCCACAGGAAGCGCCCGACGTTCCCGATCACGTCGTGGGCCAGAGGGCGAACGTTTGGCTCCAGTCGAAACGCTTTGAATCCGGGAACCTGCTCTACAAGGGGTATCATTCGCGCGATGTCGGCGTTGGCTTCAGAAAGTATGACGCCCGGTTTCAGGCGCGCCAGCCCCTGAAAGCCGAAGCTTACCGAGTTCGCGTCTGCGCGGTTGGGCTGCAGGGGCAGCAGCACCGCCGGACGGTTCCGCAGAAACTTGAATGACGGAGGCAGCACCCCCGTGACTTCAGCAGAGGCACCATCGATCTCGAGTAGTCGGCCGATGACGTCCTGTGCGCCGCCGAACTTTCGCTGCCAGTAGCCGTAGGTCAAGACGACGCGCATGGGGCTGCCCGGCCTGTCGTCCTCTTTGTTGAAGAGGCGACCGAGGACGGGTTGAACTCTCAGCAAGGGCAACGTACCGTGCGTGACAGCGAGCGCTTCAACACGCTCCGGCTCACCGCCCCCGGTGATCGAGACTTCCTGGCGGTCCCAGACACCCATTCCCTCGAACGACCGCTGATTGTCAAGATAGGTGAAGTACGTTGTGGGGCCCTGGTTCATCAGGGCAAGGTTGACTCCGGGCCCACGATGATACAGGCCTACCAGCCGTTCCGGGTCGGAGAACGGTAGAGGCTTCAGCAATACCCCGTACACCACGCTGAAGATCGCAGCCGTCGCACCGATTCCGAGCGCCAGCGTCAGCACTGCTACGAGAGTGAATCCCGGACTGCGTTGCAGTACGCGCGCTGCGTGCCGAAGATCCCTCCAGGAGTCTTCGATGATGTTCATCTGTCGCATGTCCCGGCATTCCTCCTGATACTGTGCAACGCTTCCAAGTGAGCGCAGGGCAGCCGTGCGGGCGTCCTCGGGCGCCATTCCAGCAGCGATCTTCTCCTCGGTCAGCTGATCGAGATGGAACTGAAGTTCGTCTGCCAGCTCGTGTTCGACAATCTCGCGACGGAGTAGCGACCGGAACCGTAACCGTAGCTTTTGCGCCGCGCGCATGTCAGGCCTCGTTGATCATCAAATTGATCGCGGAGGAGAGACGCGTCCTGCTTTCCAACTCCTCCTCGAGGTATTTGCGGCCGGAGCGCGTTAGTGAGTAGAACCTTGCCATACGGCCCCCTTCCCTTGTTCGCGATTCGGCTGTAATCCAGGCCTGTTGCTCCAGCCGGTGGAGCGCGGGGTAGAGGATCCTTGGACGAGATCAGTTGGCCGAGCCATGACGCCTAGATTAACAACAATTGTAGGCATTCGACAAACCGGACGGATCCAGAGTGCAGCAAGGCCCTGGATAGGGAGAACATCGATCAGGGCCGCGAGCGCGGGTGGCTGCTGGCGACGGCTCGGGTAGTACACGAAGAAGCCGAGACACGGCTGCCACCGGGACGCCAACACGCGTACGGGGACGTGATTCGAAGTACGCAGGCGAGCCTATGATCGCTGGCTGGTGATCGGCGAACACTCGCATTGCCATCATGTCGTCCGCGATGGGTTCCACGAGGTGAATGCCCGCGTCAAGCGGCGTGCCACAATCCCTCGGGCTGTGGTCGGTGGTCACATCCAGCAGGAATGTCTGGGTACCCCCGTGCGAATTGGGCGAGCTTTGGAGCAACGACCGACGCGTGATACACGCACCCTCCTGGGCAGACCCGCAACCTTCGGATCACTCGAGGTCGCTTACCACTCTTGCGTCACATGACTCAGCAGTCGGTCATCCGGCGCGTTGGGGCCTCCCATCCTGGTCGTGACCCATCCCGGATCAACGAACTGGCAATCACATCGGGCCGGCCACCGTGCCAGCCCGATATTCAGGGGTGCCGCTAGAGCCATGTGCTCAAATCGGCAGCACGTTCAAGGTGCTCGCAGACGCGAGCCCGCTCCTTACTCCTGACGCAGCGCCACGATCGGGTCAATCTGTGCCGCGCGGCGCGACGGCAGGAACGACGCAGCGATCGCCACAAGCAGCATCAGCAGCAGGACCGCGGCATATGTCACGGGATCGAACGGCGACACTGCATAGAGCTGCGAGCGAAGCACGTGCGAGAAGACCGATGCCGCAAACAGGCCGAGTGCAAGGCCGGTAACGGCCAGTCCGACGCCACTTTTCAACACCATAGTTCGCACCTGCAGCGCCTGCGCCCCGAGGGCAATCCGGATGCCGATCTCCTGGCTTCGCAGAGACACCATGTACGCAAGGACGGCATACAATCCAAAAGCTGCGATTGCTGTGGCAGCAACTGCGAAGATACCGGCCAGCACTGCGAAGAACCTGTCCTGCCACGTCACGCGGTCAATTACCTGGGGCATTGTAAGCACGCGGCTGACAACGATATGCCGATCGATCGAGCTGATTCGCGACCGAACGGACTCGGCAAACTGCAGCGGGTCACCCGCGCTGCGCACCAGCAGAGAGTCCGGCGAGTTGTTGTCGTTGTTGGGAACATACACGTTCATTCTTGCGTCGCCGCGAATTGCCTCATTCTTCGCCGCAGCAACAACGCCGATGATGGTGAACCAGGGTTCATTTGCTTCAGGAGGTCCGAAGCGAACCCGTTTCCCTACGGCCCGGACGCCCGGCCAATACCGCCGCGCCAGTGACTCATCAACGATCGTCACTTTGGTGCCGAAGTCAGCTTCAGTGAAGTCGCGCCCCTCCAGAATGGGAAGCCGCAGGGTTCGGAAGTATCCAGGTGTTGTCACGACGTGATAAATGGATGGCGCGTCTTTGAGTGACAGAAGCGGGTAGCCCTCCACAGTCAGGCTGCGGCCCCATATACTTGCCAGCGGCACACCCGAGGCGAACGCGGCTGACTCGGCACCGGGCAAAGCCTCGATTTCCGTCCTCAGGCGTGATCGCAGTTCGCGCGCCGGCGCGCCCTCCGGGTACCGTGTCCGCGGCGCTGAGATCTGCATCGTCACCACGTTTTCCGGTTGAAAACCCAACCGCTGCCACCGGAGTTCCAGGAAGCTCCGCATCATCAGGCCGGCTCCGACCAGTAAGGTCAATGAGAGCGCCACCTCACCGATCACCAGACCGT
The DNA here is from genome assembly GCA_035633775.1 of Bryobacteraceae bacterium. Classification (GTDB taxonomy): domain Bacteria; phylum Acidobacteriota; class Terriglobia; order Bryobacterales; family Bryobacteraceae; genus JAWXCM01. Next base: position 5,062 of record DASQEG010000175.1, on the reverse strand, counting down.
TCCGCCATGCCTTCTGACGGTGTGAAGCGGTGCGGCCGCGTCCACCCTCACTCAAGCCGTGCGCCGCGTCGCGTGAGACAACAACGGCTGGCACCATCCCGAATACAAGACTGGTGAGAACGGAAACACCGAGTGCAAATGCAACGGCACGACTGTCTATCGAGAAGTCCATCCATCGAGGAAGCTCCACCGGTACCAGAGCCAGCAGAGCAGGCGTACTCGCGTACGCAAGCACAAGCCCGAGCGCTCCTCCCATCGCGCCAAGCAGCAGACTTTCCGGGATCATCTGCCGAATGAGGCGGCGTCGCGGAGCACCGAGGGCGGCGCGCACGGCCATTTCCCTGCTTCGCGCCGCCGCCTTCACCAACAGCAGATTGCCGACGTTTGCACACGCAATCAGCAGCAGGAGCACCGATGCGACCAGAAGCGTCAGCAAAGCTGCCCGATACTGGCCGGCAACGGCATCACGCCAAGGTATGGCGCGCCCGATTTTGCCGCGATGAGCAGATTCGTTCTGCTGCTGGATCGCCTGAAGCAGCATAGCCATGTCCGAACTGGCCTGTGCCGCCGTGACCCCCGGTTTCATCCGGCCAATGGCGCTGAGAAAGTAGTTGTTGCGCGGCGCTCTTGCTGGATCCATCTGCAGGGGCGTCCACAGTTCCGCCCGTTCCGGGAAGTGAAACCCCGGAGGCAGGACCCCTATGACGCGGTAGCGTTCGACACCGAGCTCGATGGTCCGGCCGGGCAGTTCGCGGTCGCCTCCATATCGCCGCTGCCAAAGCTCGTAGCTCAGCACCACCACTTTTGGAGCATTCGGTCGGTCCTCGTCCTTCGTAAACCAGCGCCCGAGCACCGGCTGGACGCGCAGGATAGAAAGCAAGCCGTCACTGGCGGCGACTGCAGGTACCTGCTCTGCGTCACCCTCGCCCCGCAGGATGGCGGTCCCCTCGGAATACACGGCAAGGTCTTCAAGCGTTCGCGTTTGGGCTCTTAGGTCCACGTAGTTCGGAAACGCGACACTCACTCCCAAGCGGTCGTCAGTCGGTTGATACTCCTGCACTGCGACCAGCTGCTCGGCCTTCTCATATGGCAAAGGCCGCAAAAGCAGCGCGCTTCCCACGCTCGACACCAGGGTCGAGCAGCCGATTCCAAGGCCCAGAACGACAATGGCGGCTGCGCTCACCAGGGGTTCTTTACGCATCGTGCGCCATGCGTATTTCAGATCAAGCGAGATCATCTGCAAATGCTCCTTTGGTGCGTCACTGACCACTCCCCACGTCGCGTGCGCAGCCGTAGAGACCACATGCATCACCGATTGCTGACTGCGGTACCGTTCCCGGAGTACGAACCGCATCTCAGAGCCGTACTCGTCGCGGAACTCCGAGGGGTAAAGCCGCAGTACTGCCTTATATAGCCGCAAAGCCAAACGTTCGGCCAGAGATTGCGTTCCCATCACGTCAGATTCGCTTTGGGATCAACCCGGCCGACCGCGCATCGCTCAGCAGCCTGTGGAGCTGTCGCGCCTCCTCCACAGCCGCTTGCCGCCCTTCGTCGGTGATTCGGTAGTAACGGCGCCGCTCGTCATCGTGTTCCGGATCAGGCCGGTCCTGCAGTTCTTCAATGAACCCGGATTCGAGGAGTCGCTTGATTGCGCTGTAAAGGCTGCTCGGACTGAGCCGGACCTCGCCGCCGGTCCGGTGCTCGATATCCTGCATGATCGAGTAGCCGTGGCGGTCCCGGTCGGCCAGAGCTACCAGGATGTGAAATGTGTCGCGTGAGAGCGGGCGGGGCACGGTGGAACTATAGCACATATCGCTATAGCACGATACGCAGTAATGCGCGGCAGGTTACCGGAGTGTCGCTGCCTGTTTTCGCATGGAACACGAGGTTGCGCCCGGGTTCCATAGCGCCATGCCCGTTGACATGGCGCTACGAGCTCAATCGTCAGCCTTCCGCCAGCACCGCGTCGATCTGGCCCATGGCGGCCTTCATACCCTCTTCCATGCCCATCTGGAGCAGCTGCTCGAGAGCCTGGAGCGACGGGAATGTTGTAACCGTCACCATGCGCGTGCCACCATCGTGCGGCTCAAACGTGAACCGCATTGTCATCGTAGGCATGCCCGCCACAGGCTTACCGTCTGGACCCAGGAACCCGTCCAGAACCTCAAATGCGCGCGGCTCATCGATGGCGAGGAACTCAAAGAAGCCGGAGGACTGCTCTCCGTCCGGGCCGGTCATCGTGTACTCGGAGCGGCCGCCTACGACGAAGTCGTGACGCGTGAACTTCGCCGGCCACGTCGGAGGGCCCCAGAAGCGCTCCAGCTGACGCGCGTCAGCGTATGCGGCCCAAACACGAGTGACAGGCGCGGCAAACTGGGCAACGACTGTCATTGTCAACGTCTCAGGATCTTTACGAATTTCAACGACCGGCATTTGGTTCTCCCTGGTTTGAATTGGCCAGCAGTTCGTCCAGGCGACCAATGCGCGCCTCCCAGATCTGCTCGAACTGCTGCAGCAGGCGATTGGCACGACGCACGGCGTCAGGATTGCCGGCCACGCGCTGCGCACGGCCATCCTTCCGCTTGGTCACAAGGTGAGCGCGCTCCAGCACGGCCACGTGTTTCTGTACGGCTGCAAACGACATTTGATAGTGCGCGGCCAGCTCGCTGACGGACTCGTCTGCGTCCATCACGCGAGCGAGGATATCGCGGCGCGTGGCATCGGCGAGGGCCCCAAACAAGCGGTCGAGGTACTCGGCCGGCGACTGACGACGTACAACCATCTGGTTGTACGATAGCACAGAATGAGTTCACGAGCCTGAATTCGCATGCAACATCCGATCCCGCTCAGCCCTGACCAGCGAAGGTGCGGAGCCTTTGGCCTGCTTCGCGAAGCGTAGCCTCCGACTTGCAGAAGCAAAACCGTATGAGCTGCTTGCCGTCCTCTCCGTTGTCGAAGAAGCTCGACCCGGGCACGGCCGCCACACCCGCTCGCTCGATCAGCGTCTGCACGAATCGCACGTCGTTCTCAAAGCCGAAATCTCCGATATCGCACAAGATGTAATAAGCGCCCTGAGGCTTATACGGACGAAAGCCAGCCTGCTGTAGAGAGCCCATGAGCAGATCGCGTCGCTGCTCGTAATGACGGGCCAGGTCCGCGTAGTATGCCGGGCTGCTTCCGAGCGCGGCGACTCCCGCCTCCTGCAGAGGAGCCGCTGCGCCGACGGTAAGGAAGTCGTGAACTTTGCGGATCCCGTCGCTGATGTCAGGCGGTGCAATGACCCATCCAATGCGCCAGCCTGTCACTGACCATGTCTTGCTCATGCTGTTCACCAGGACGGTGCGGTTGCGCATGCGCGGAAGCGCTGCGATGGGAGTGTGTTTCGCTCCGTCGTAGATGATGTGCTCGTAGATCTCATCCGTGATAACGAGAGTGTCGAACTCCTCAGCAAGGCTCGCTATCAGCTCGAGTTCCGCAGGTGTGAACACCCGTCCTGTCGGGTTGTTCGGCGAGTTGACGATGATGGCCTTCGTCCGTGCTGAGAACGCTGCACGAAGTTCGTCAGGATCGAACGTCCACGCCGGAGAACGGAGTGAGACGAGGCGCGTTGCTGCACCGCAGAGCATTGCATCGGGCCTGTAGTTCTCGTAGAACGGCTCGAAGACGATGATCTCGTCCCCGGGGTTCGTGACCGCGAGCAGCGTCGCAATCATGCCTTCTGTTGCGCCACAGCAGACCGTGATCTCACGCTCGGGGTCGAAGTCGAGCTCGTACCAGGAGGCGTACTTGCGTGTGATCGCGTCCCGCAGAGTACGCGATCCCCAGGTAATCGCGTATTGATTGATGTCCGCTGCAATCGCCTCCTGTGCGGCCGACTTGATTTCGGCAGGAGCGGCAAAGTCCGGAAATCCCTGAGCGAGATTCACGGCATTGTGCCGGATGGCAAGCCGCGTCATCTCGCGAATGACAGATTCAGTGAAATCAGCAGTACGCGCACTGCGAAACCGGTCACGCATTCAGACCATGATGACAGGGGGACCGTGATAGGGTGCTGAAGATGGCTCGTCACGATCTGCTGCTTCATTCAGTCAGCTACGCGGGGCTCTGGGGTCAGGAGTTCCTCGATGTGGAAGCGTTCGTCCACCGCGCGGCGAACCTCGGCTTCGACGGCGTAATGCTCATGGCCAAGCGGCCTCACGTGTCGGTCCTGGACTATGACGCTTCTGCACGCCTGTCGCTGCGCAGGCAGATCGAAGCAGCGGGACTGCGCCACATAACACTCGCCGGGTACAGCAATTTGACGGCAGACCTGGATCATGGCGAGGTGCCACAACGCGAGTTGCAGACCGTCTACATCACGCAGCTTGCACAACTGGCCTCCGACCTCGGCGCGCCGCTGCTCCGCATCTACACGGGATACGAGCACCCAGCGGCGAGCTATGCGCAGCAGTGGAAGCTCGTTGTCGCTACGTTGCGGGAGTGCGCTCGAAGCGCAGCCGCCCTCGGCGTCACACTCGGAGTGCAGAACCACCATGACATTGCGTGCGACTACCGCAGCCTCCATGATCTGCTGAGGGAAGTCAATGAACCGAATTGCCGGGCGATGTTCGACGCGTGGTCTCCGGGTCTGCAGGGAACGGATCTTGCCGAGGCGGCGCGCACGATGGGATCAGTGACGGCGCAAACGACGGTGGCAGACTACCAGTTGCGCCCGAGATTCCGCTATGATGCCGCCGTCGTAAACTACGTGCCGCTCACGCCCGCGGTTCAGGCAGTTCCCATGGGTGAGGGCTTTCTCGACTACACCTCCTTCTTCCGTGCACTGCAGGAGGGCGGTTTCGCGGGACCGATCGCATACGAGATGTGCTCGCCACTGCTTGGCGGCGGCAGCCTCGACAACCTTGACCGGTACGCACGCCGGTTTATCGAGTACATGAAAGGCCACGGCCAGGCAGCGGGCTAAAACGCCTCTCGCCGGCGCGGCGCTATTTCCGGCTTGACATATTCCCATGCCCGATGCGAATGTATCGACTCAACCCAGAGGAACTGAAGCCTGTGTACG
>DASQEG010000174.1:0-7034 GCA_035633775.1 Bryobacteraceae bacterium | reverse complement strand
GCCGCGGACAACCTCGAGAAAAGCTGGGACGCCTTCGTTGCCGATATGAAGAGCTAAGACGCTAAGCGACCATGGTGCGAGTCCATAGGCGGGCTCGCACTTACCTTACTTCGCGAAACCTGCCTCCGTGCGAATGCCTGCCACCAGACCAGCATGCAGAGGAAATGCGTGACAACGATCAGCAGGGATGCCGCCAGCAGCATGGAGGGGAAGAGCGTTCGGAGGGCTTGCCCCATCGCCTCGCCCGTCATCTGAAGGCCGAGACCTCCGGCCAGTGCCAGGTCTCGCGCGTCCCGATTCTCCATCCTTATCAGACCGAACCAGAGAGCCAGCGTGAGAAGTGATGTGCCGAAGCTGAGGTTTCGAACGACGTAGTTCATCCAGTCATCGAGATCCGGGCTGTAGAGCAGCAGCAGAGATCCCAACCACCAGGTGAGCGCGGCCAGCAGGATCCAGACAATCCCTGATCGCCGTGCGCGCTGCTGTGGAAGAACTCGAGCTGCAAGGTCCGTCACGACAGCAAACATTGCAGTCTGACGGATCAGCTCAGCCGACCAGTAATACAGAATCCACGGCTGACGCGTTTCAATCAGATACTTCGCGGCAATATCTGTAAGGGTAGTAACAAACAACGTGCCGACATAGATCGAGGCAACCAGGTAAGTTCGCCATGCTCCCGCGGAAAGGGCAGAAAGCACCAGGATTTGCAAGATCAGCCCGATGCCCCAGAGTACAAGCTGCATGGCTTGCATCGTTGCGCCCTCCTACCGCTGATCTTAACTCAAACTGCGCTGCAGTTACTGCGCTGATGCGGGCCGTGCGCGCCTGAATGTAGCTGTCTGACTCTGATAGTCGGTGACCGGGGTTACTGCGACCAGGTCCCAGCCGCGCTCACCGAGGCGTGCTCCAGCTGCGGCGAACGCATCGTTGATCTCGCCCCAGCGATCTGTGCTGACGCGAACGGTCTCCCAGCGGCACCCGTTCGTCACGTGGAAACAGACGTTCGCAGTAGAATACTTCACGTTTCCCACCCAGTCGTCGCCATATGCTTCAACTGTTGCAAACTCGAATGCCTGGCCGCCGGCTGATTGAGCATGTACGCGTCGCTGCACAAACAATGCCGTGGCGGCGGCTACCAGAACGAGGGCTGCTGTAAGGCGACGACGCATGGGTATGAATCTCCGCCCCTTCGACGGATGTCGCGTACGCTGGGTTACTGCGGATAGTTCGGATCCGCTTTCACTCGATTGATCTGCTGGAGGTGCCGCTCCGTGTGTGCCGGTATGGTGAAGAGAGTCTGATAAACCTCAAGCACGTTGCCGCCCCAGTTCGCGTGTACTTGCCGCAACGGATCGCGCGTTTCGTTCACATATTGGATGACCGAATCGCGGCGGCTGCGGAACGCGTCCGTGAGCACTGGTCCCGGTGCCCATCGTCCGGTCGGCCGAATTTCAGCAGGTGCCTGTGCCGGCTGTGAAGGCGTCGCCATGTTCTTCACAACAGTATCGGTGTCCACTTTCTTGTCAGAAGCGGGGACCGGCGCATCACGATACTTCATTGCATAGCCGAACAGCATATCCTCGGTGGCGGCAAGGTGTTCCACCACTTCGGCAATGGACCACTTGTCGGGGCCGGGCTTGAACGTCCATTGTTTCGGGTTCAACGACGCCGTCGCATCGACGATCTGCTTACGTGTCGAGTGCAAATAGCTCAAAAGGCGGTCGCGCTCACCCTGGCTCAACGGCTTTGGGCTCTTGTCGCTTGCGAGCACGCTGATCTCCCGAAAGAAAACGGAGGTGCGCGGGTCGTGGTTCTGCAAACCAATGAAACCGTACTCCGGCCTGGGCCCTCTCACCGGCTCGTACCACTGTTTGCGTTCCGGAACGTTGTCACCGCCGGCAAACTCGTTTACGAGTTCCCCATTCAATCGGATGCGAGTTACCGCCCCGTCGAGCTGAATTTCCATCGTGTTCCACTCGCCCGTGGGTTTCTGTGCCTTCTTCGTCGCCCGGCTAAGTGAATAGATCGCGCCCGTCTGATGCCAGTCGTCCGGTCCGGCGGCGTCGATCTGAATCTCATAGCCATTGTGGACGCCGTACCAGGCATCGGTCGGAGCCTCCGGCAGCCTTACGATTACGCCCGAGTTGTCGCGTTCGCCCGTGGTCTTGAAAACGATGCGAAGAGTCTCATTCCCAAGCTTGCGGCCCGTATACCAGAGCAGGCCCATGCCGCCCTCGGTCCTCATCATGCCGTTTTCCACCACGAACCGGCCCGGGCCGACCATCTGCCACCCCGAAAGGTCCTTGCCGTTGAAGAGTTGCTCGGTCTGGGCCTGCAGCAGAGCAGCTGCGCAGAGAAACAGGGACGCGCGCTTCATAGAAGTGTCAAGTGTATCGCGGAAACGTGGGCCCGCATGTCACACTGGAGGTGATGATCGTGATCGACGGAATCCTGTACGCGCTGGGATCTGTCGCGGCAGGAGTGTTTACAGCCTGGCTGACGGGTATCTCGTTGACGGCGGTTCCGTTCTTCGTGTTTGCCGTGTTCTGCCTCTACTTTTTCCGCGACCCGGAACGTGAGGCGCCACAGGGACCCTATTGCGTTTCGCCCGCCGACGGCAAAGTCATGGCCGTGAAGCCTGCCGGATCGGATCTGACGCGCGTCACCATCTTTCTGAATGTGTTCGACGTACACGTAAACCGTTCTCCGGTGGCCGGAGTCATCCAGGATATAACTTACAAGCGCGGCGACTTTCTGGTCGCCAGCAAAGAAGTAGCGTCCGACCTGAACGAGCAGAACGTAGTGGTGGTGCAGCAGCCTGACGGCGTGCGTGTGATCTTCAAGCAGATCGCCGGCCTCATCGCGCGCCGGATCGTGTTCCGCAAGAAAGTCGGTGACCCGCTGATCGCGGGCGAGCGAATCGGGCTGATGAAGTTCGGCTCCCGCATGGACGTTTTGCTCGGACCGGAGTGGAAAATCCTTGTCGCTCCGGGCCAGCGCGTTGCAGCTGCGACTACAATACTCGCCGAACGCGTCTCTCAGACATGATCCGTCGCCTGAGTTTTCCCCAGCACCTCACGCGCACTTCTGACCGCCGCCCTACAAAGGCAGCTTATGCACTGCCGACGGCATTTACGGCCGGCAACATGTTCCTTGGCTTTATCTCGGTAATGAAGTCGTTCACTGGAGCGATCGCGGTGACTGCCGGATCAGAAAGCTTTCGGGGACACTTCGAGGTTGCCGCGCTGATGATCGGTCTGGCTGTGCTCCTCGACGGTCTCGACGGACGGATCGCGCGTATGACGAACACCACCAGCGACTTCGGCCGTGAGATGGACTCGATGGCTGACGCTGTCACGTTCGGGGTTGCCCCCGCTGTACTCGCTTTCGCCTGGGGTGTCTTCGGTGTGGATACAGGCGGGAACGCGATGCTGCATGACCATATTCAGCGGGTCGGGTACTTCGTTTGTTTTCTGTTTCTGCTGTGCGGAACGGCCCGCCTCGCACGCTTCAACATCACGACGAATCCCGTGCCGAAGAATCCCGGCCGACCCGATCGGAAGTATTTCGTCGGACTCCCGATCCCGGCTGCTGCCGGGCTGGTTGCCGCGTTCGTGTATGGGTCAGACATGCAGGCCATCCGCTCATGGCCGCTGACCGTCGCGTGGATCGGGTTGATGGGCCTGCTCGGATTTTTAATGGTCAGCACCTGGCGCTACCGAAGTTTTAAGGATCTGAATCTGCTGCGCCCGCGGTCGCCGATCTGGGTTGTATTTTTCGGTGCACTGATCTTCGTGGTCTGGAACTACTCGCAAGCCGTGCTACTGCTGCTCGGCGTGCTGTATGTGGGCAGTGGCATCGTGGTTCGGCTGGGTGGACTACTGAACCGTAGCGCACGGGCACGGGGGACGGCTTAGTGGATCTTGTTGCACTGATCGGAAGCGAGACGCCTCTCGGTCGCGAGGTTCGCGATGTTCTGAACGAGGCCGGTCTCGGGAAGGCCGTTCGCCTGATCGGATCGAGCGACACCGAATCGGTTTTGGCGCAGGATGAGGGCGAGCTAACAGTCCTGTCGCAGCTTGACGAGACGGAACTGGCCGACGCGGACGTGATTGTCAATGCAGCGGCAGGAGGCGTGGCGGCCAAAGCTCATGCGATGACGCCCTCCACCCCTCTGATTGACCTTACAGGAGAACTGGAAGGCCAACCGTCAGCGCGGATTCGATGCCCGATATTGGAGAACGGCACGGCGGCTGCCGGTAATCCGTTGATCGTGGCACACTCAGCCGCCACTGCTCTGGCGCTTCTTCTGCGCCGCATCCAGAAGTCCTTTCCCATCGCTCACGCGGTTGCTCAGGTATTCGAGCCGGTAAGCGAGCGAGGAGCTTCGGGCATTCACGAGCTGCAGAGCCAGGTAACCTCGCTGTTGTCGTTCAAGCCGTTGACGAAGGACATCTTCGACGCGCAGGTCGCCTTCAACCTGCTGCCCGCCTACGGTGAAGAAGCACAATCGAGACTCGGCGATTCACAGGACCGGCTCGAACGGCACCTGGCCACTGTGCTTGCCGGTCAGACGCCCATGCCTTCGGTGCGCCTGATTCATGCGCCGGTATTTCACGGGCACGCTGGCTCGCTTTGGATCGAGTTTGAGACGCGTCCCGGTGTTGTGGAGCTCGAGCAGGCACTGGCGACAGCACAGATCGACGTTCGAAGCGAAGGCACGGAGCCGGCGAGCAATGTCGGAATCGCCGGTATCAGCGGCGTTGTTGCTGGTCCGGTGGAGAGCGATCCTCATCACCCGAGAGCCTGTTGGATCTGGTTCGCGGCGGACAATTACCGGCTGGCCGCAGACTCAGCCGTTACCCTGGTGAGGGCCATCCTGCAGGGAGACGATGCTTGAAGGTGATGCTCGCAGCCCTGCTGCTGTTGTCCGGGTGCGGGTACCGTGTCGGCAGCCGGTCCGATCTGCTGCCCAGGACCGTGCAGACCATCGCCGTCCCAGCCTGGGAGAACCTGACCCATCGCTACCGATTGAACGAACGCATGCCTGCGGCGATCAGCCGCGAACTGATTAGCCGGACGCGTTACGCTGTTGTCCCGGATGCGGGGCAGGCCGATGCCGTACTGAACGGCGTCGTGTCCAACTACATGGTTTTTCCAACCGTCAGCGATCCGACGACGGGACGTGCCGCTGGCCTGCAGATCATCGTTGCGATGCACATCACGCTCACCGAACGTGCGAGCGGAAAGGTCCTGTTCTCGCGCCCTGGCCTGGAGTTTCGCCAGCGCTATGAGATTGCCATGGACCAGACGAAGTACTTCGAAGAAAGCGACCTGGCGATCGATCGGCTGAGCCGCGACGTGGCCCGTTCGGTGGTCAGCGCGGTCCTGGAATCTTTTTAAGCTTGTGACTCCCGACGAGTTTCTTCGCAATCTGAGCGCGAGGGGCCCGGCTCCGGTTTACCTGTTCCTCGGACCGGAAGCCTACGACCGTGATCGCTGCCGGCGCGCTCTCACCGAGGCTGCAGTCCCTGCAGAAGAGCGCGAGGAGGGGCTGATTCGTCATGACCTGAGTTCTACCGAACTCGCAGCCGTGCTCGACGACGCACAGTCGTTCTCATTGTTCGCTCGGAACCGGCTGATCTGGGTTGCGGGGGCGGAAGCAGCACTGCCGCGCGGGAAGGCGGTCACTTCTGACGACGGTGAGAAGAAGAGCGACGGCGGGCCAGGGCTGCTCGCAGCTTACCTGAAGAACCCTGCACCCGGCACCACGGTCGTGTTCGACTGCTCCCGTTACGAGTTCGAGGGCGACGACAAAGCCCGCGTGGACCGGGTCCGCAAGTTCTACTCAGGAATCCCGGCTCAGGTCGACTTTGCACGCTACTCACCCGATGCGGCACGCCGCCTGGCGGGGAAACTGGCGCGTGAGGCAAACCTGCGGATAGGCGCAGAGGAGTTGGACCTCCTCGTTGATGTGCTGGCTGGCGATGCCGCACGAATCGCTGGGGAGATCGAGAAGCTGTCACTCTACGCAGGTACTGAGCGGGCCATCACCGAGTCCGATATTTGGAAACTCACCCCTGGTGCAAAGGCTGCGACAGTATTCGGGCTGGTCGGTGCGTTGGGCCGAAAGGATCGTGCGGCGGCTCTGGAAGCGCTCGACGTGCTGGTGAGGGAAGGGGAGTATCTACCGCTGGCGCTGTCTTTCCTGGGGACGCAGTTCCGGCTCGCATTAGCCGCTAAAGAAGCGCGGGCGACCGGGGTGTCGCAGGTTCAGGCATTGTTCACCAAGCAGGGTATAGCGATGTGGAGATCACGCGCCGAACAGGTGGCGCAGACTGTTGGCGCATTTCCGGCGGACCGGCTTCGGCAGGCGCTGGTCCGCGTGTATGAGACGGACCGTGCACTCCGGGACCTTCGGCCCGACGACCGGATCGTGATGGAGAGGCTGATACTGGACGTCACGGCATGACGGACAAGTCCTTTCCGGACCGGCCCGTCGCGTTGACGGTGTTAGGCGGCTTTGGGACTGGAAAGCTTTGAGAATCGGGCTGTCAGGCGGGCCTTGTAACGCGCAGCCGTGTTCTTCTTGATAATGCCCCACTTGGCGGCGCGATCCACAATGGAATAAGTGTTCGAAAGCTCAGCCGATGCGGCCTGCAGGTCCGTGCCGGCGAGCATACGGCGCATCTTGCGGATCTGAGTCCGCATACGTGACTTACGCAGCCGGTTCACGGCCGTCTTTCGCTCCGTCTGTCGAACCCGCTTCAAAGCGGAAACGTGATTAGCCATTCAATGTGCACACCAATCCTTCAGAGTCTTGCTTTTTATGATGATAGCCGACTTGCCGCGCCCGGCGCAACGTATCGGCTGCTTGACAAGGACGAGCCCGCTGGTCAGATTTGAAGTGTGCCGCGGCAGAGCTTGAAAGAAAAACTGGTGGAAGCAGCCGTCCAGACACTGCACCGGCAGGGCTACCACGGCTGCAGCATCGGTGACATTGCTCACGCCGCGGGAGCGCCGAAAGGCTCCGT